>JAYUWY010000444.1:0-5458 GCA_043753285.1 Gemmatimonas sp.
TGCTCATCGCAACACTCGCCCTCGCGAACGCCGTGCGCGATGACGCCTCGCCGTGGTGGGGTTTGGTTGCGGGGCTCGGGCTCGGCCTCGCAGCAAGCATTCGTCCACTCGACGCCGCGGCGTTTGCACTGCCCGCTGCCGCGTGGTTGCTCTGGCGTGCTCGACACGGACGAGCGCCGCTGGCCGCGTTGCTGTTGTCGGGCGTGGGTGTGCTGCTCCCCATGCTGTTGGTGTTTTGGTCGAATGCGGCGACCACCGGACATCCACTGCAGTTTGGATACGATCTCCTGTGGGGCAGTGGCCAGAGCATCGGATTTCACACCACACCGTGGGGACCGGTGCACACACCCGGTCGTGGTGTGGAGTTGATTGGGTTGTATCTCACGCGGCTCAACACGTATCTGTGGGAGCTGCCGTTTCCCTCGCTAATTATTCCCGCGCTTGGATTGTGGTTCGCGCGCGAGCTCCGCGGCCTTGAGCGCTATCTGGTCGTCGCGGCCGCACTGGTTGGCGTTGGATATTGGGCCTACTGGCACGACGGGTTTTATCTCGGACCGCGCTTCGTGTTCACGTGGCTTCCTTTGCTTGTTCTCTGGAGTGCGCGCGGTCTTCGCGCGACGAACAGCGCACTGGCATCGCGTCCGCCGGTGCAGATTGGTGCGCGCGCGGCACTGTGGACGGGCGTCGCGTATGCCGCGCTCACGATCGCGACGGTTCGTGTGCCGAGCTATCGCAACGGTATGAGCTCGATGCGCATTCCCGTGCGGGCCGCAGAAGCAGCGGGCGTGCACAATGCACTGGTGTTGGTGCAAGAGAGTTGGGGCGCACAGTTGATGGTGCGCCTGTGGGACGTTGGTGTGTCGCGCCCCGACGCCGAGGGCTTGTATCGTCGCGTGGATACTTGCGTGCTCGAGGAAGCATTGTCGCATCTCGAAGCAACGCAGACGAGGGGCGCGGCTGCACTTGAGCTGCTGCGTCCACTGATGGCGGACTCTGCACGACTCATCCCCAGCGATTTGTCGCCAGATTTCACGGAGCGACGTTTGCCTGGGCTCGCTTATACGCCGCGCTGTGCCGCGCGCATTGGCGAAGATCGCACCGGCTACTTGCTGTACGCGCCGTGGCGTTTGGTGCGCGACAGCAACGTGTATGCGCGATGGATTTCCGGACGCGAGTCTCAGATTATGGCATCCTTTCCCGACCGTCCGGTGTATCGTCTGCGGAGGGCAGGCACCGCCGTAGACGCTCCGTTAGTGTGGGAAGCAGTTCCGCGTCCATCCGACGCGCACTGATTTAGTAGCAATCTAACAATTAATACAGGGACGGGACGCACGATGAGACAGTCACGTGTGTGGCAGGCAGTCGCCGTAGTTGCGGCACTGGGAATGAGCGCGGTTGATGCCGCAGCGCAGATGGCACCGATGACTCATCCGGAGCAGCCGGCGATGTATGTGTCAGCCGACGCCGAGGTGAAGGTGGCGCCCGATCGTGCGCACCTGAGCATTGCGGTGGAGACGCGCGGCCGCACGTCGCAGTTGGCGGGCAGCGAGAACGCCCGCATTCAGACCGCCGTGCTCGACGCTCTGCGGCGTCAGGGAATTGAGTCCAGCCAACTACAGACCCGCGCGCTGCAGGTGACGCCGGAGTACCTGTATCCGCGCGACGGCGGTCGTCCGACAGTTACGGGCTACCAGGCGCGCAACGAAGTGGTCGTAGAAGTACGCGACCTGCAAAAAATCGGAGCCATCATTGACGCCGCGCTCGCGCAGGGTGCGACCAACGTCGCTGGGCCGCGTTTCTCGCTGTCGAGCCCAGACTCCGCCCGTCGCGAGGCCTTGGATATTGCGGTCCGCAAGGCAATGGCCGACGCCCGAGTGATTGCCGCAGCGGCGGGTGTGCGTGTGGGTCGCATTCTCGAGCTCACGTCAGAATCCATGGGTGGCCCGCAGCAGCCAGAGATGGCGATGATGAGGGTTGGCGCCGCAGACGCCGCGCAGACCCCGGTGGAGACCGGCCTGATCAGCGTGCGTGCCAACGTGAGACTGAAGGTCGCCTTGAATCCGTAGGTTTTAGTTGTTTCACGTGAAACTTTCCCACTTTTGATGTGTGGGTACGTTCCACGTGAAACACCGTGACTAGTATATAGGGGGGTGCGTCGGTATATTCGCCGACTCACCCCCCGATACATTTTTTCCAGAGCCCGTGGCCCGAATCATCGCGATCGCGAACCAGAAGGGCGGCGTCGGTAAGACAACGACGGCCGTGAACCTCGCCGCCTCACTCGCGGCGGCCGAACAGCGTACGCTGCTGGTCGACGGCGATCCGCAGGGCAACGCCAGCAGTGGAATTGGCATCGCGCGCGACGACATTCGCGAGACCGTCTATGACGTGTTGCTTGACTCCGCACGCATCGACGAGGCCATCCACCACGCCGTACAGTTCAAACATCTCGACGTCCTCCCGGCGACACCAGACCTAGCGGGTGCCGAAATCGAACTCGTCAGTGAAGACGAGCGGGAACTCGCGATGCGGCGCGGACTCGAGAAGGTCCGCGATCGCTACGACTACATCCTGATTGATTGCCCGCCCTCGCTCGGACTGATCACCATCAACATGTTGGCAGCGGCGGATTCGCTACTGATTCCCCTGCAGTGCGAGTACTACGCGCTCGAGGGACTCTCGCAGCTACTGAACACGGTTCATCTCGTGCAGCAGGGCGTGAACCCCTCACTTGGGATAGACGGCGTACTCCTGACCATGTACGACGCGCGCCTCAACCTCTCGCGGCAGGTCGCGACCGACGCGCGCGAATACTTCGGCGCCAAAGTCTTTGAGTCAGTTGTGCCGCGCAACGTGAGGCTCGCGGAAGCGCCCTCGTTTGGTAAGCCCATCATCCTATATGATGTGGCCTCCGTAGGGGCACAGGCTTATATGGGTGTGGCGAAGGAACTGCTTGAAAGAAACTCGTAAGTCATTGCTGTGCAATGCCTTACGAATACTTCACTGACGCAGGAATTTATGAGCACTGAGAAGCCAAGGCGGTTGGGACGCGGACTTGAGGCATTGATTGCCAAGGCTCCGACGCGCGCGCCAGTCATTGACCAGGTGCCCCACGCGGCCGCGGCCGTTACTCTGACCCCGCGCGAACCCGCGACGCCATACCGCACGCTACCGCTCGGAAAGATTCGTCCGAACCCGCTGCAGCCGCGCAAGGAGTTTCGCGAAGAAGATCTCGCGGACCTCGAAGCGTCGTTGCGCGTGAGTGGTTTGTTGCAGCCCGTCACGGTGCGCCCGTCGCCCAAGGGTGAAGGCTTTGAGTTGATCGCGGGCGAGCGTCGATTCCGCGCCGCACAGCGTTTGGGCTGGACGGAAATTCCCGCCATCGTGCGCGACGTGGACGACCAGTTGCTGCTGTCACTCGCCATGGTCGAGAACCTTCAGCGCGCGGACCTAAATCCAATTGAAGAGGCGGAAGGGTACGAGCAGCTGATTCGCGAATTTTCACTGACGCAACAAGAAGTTGCCGACATCGTCGGCAAGGATCGCTCGACCGTTGCCAATACGCTGCGCTTGTTGGCGCTACCCGCATCCGTGCGGCGACTCGTCTGGGATGGCGCGCTCACGGTAGGACACGCGCGCGCGCTGCTCGGACTCGGCGAGCCGACGCAGATGGCGGATTTAGCGCGAGTCGTGATTGCCGAAGGACTGTCGGTACGGGAAGTCGAGCAGCGTGTGCGCACGAGCGGCAACACGAAGAAGAACGCCGCGCACGCGTCAACAGGGGATGCGCGCTCCGCGGAAGTGCGTCGGATCGAAGACCGGCTGCGACGTACCCTCGGCACCGATGCCCGCATCGTACAGGCGGGTAAATCGGAAAAGGGAGAGTTGCGCATTCCCTTCTACAACAACGAAGATTTCGAACGTGTGCTCGAGTTGATCCTCGGTCCGGAGTCCGACGCGTGAGCCCTGCGCCAACGCCTCGCCAAGTCACGGCCACCGGTGCGCGCCACGCACACGGTCGCATCCTCGATGACGAGGGTGGGGCGCTGTACGTGCACTTGCACCGCGAGTCTGGCTTGGCGCACCGTCACTACGTGCTCAAGCCTTGGCAGGTGCGCGCGCTCGCGGTGTGCACGTCGCGCGTGATGATCCTCCTTTACGTCGCCATCCTTGTCTCGTGGAGCTGGATGGCAAGTCAGGCCGCGCGCGTGCCGCTAATGCGCAAAGAGATTGGTGACTTGCGCGTCCAAGCGGAGCGCATCGATACGCTGTCTGCCACACTCACCGAACTGCAAGCTCGCTACGAACAAGTACAACGCATGCTCAGTGCGGCCACCGCGCAGCAGGCACTCGCGGCAGCCCGAGATACCACTGCCGCTCGTCCGCAGACGCCGCCCGGCGTTGGCGGACGCTAGTCGGCCGCTCCACATCATTCAGGGAGATCACCCGTGGCAATGTTTGGAAAAGACGACTCTGCGCCGCGCACTGGCGGACGACCGACCGCGAACGAAACGTCGCTGTCGATTATTTCCGCCGGCACAACGATTACCGGCGACATCGAGTGCAGTGGAGTGCTCAAGGTCGAAGGGCACGTAAACGGCAGCGTACTCCGTGCGCGCCAGGTGATGCTCTCCAAGGACGGTGCGATTCACGGGCACGTGACCGCGCATGAGTTCGTCGTCGGCGGCGTGGTGGACGGGAACGTCGCCGCCGCAGACCGCCTTGAGTTGCAGCCGACGGCCGTGGTAAACGGCGACATCACCACGAAGTCGATTGTCGTCATGGAAGGCGCCAGAATCAACGGATCAGTGAAGATGACAGAGCTCGCGCTGGTCGCACGGGGCGCGGACGGCCGCGACTCGCGCGAGATGCGCGGCGGCCGCTAGGGCTACAGTAACGCCGCACCATTGCGCCACTGGAGCCGTCCGATTCGCGCATTATCCACAGAAAATGTGGGTTGTAAACACTTGAGTACTAATGTCATCTAACGCTTTACGGTGTAATAGCTTGTACATACTCAATAGGCAAAGTGTTGCACTTGGTGTCATTCTTATCCACAGTCTCGCTGTCGGCATTGTCGGATGCGGTCGCGAACGCGCGGATGTCCAACAAAATCAAGCATTTCGGGTCGCTCTCCTCACCCCGGGACCTATCTCAGATCAGTCGTGGAATGCCTCGGCCTATGAAGGGCTGATGCGGGTGCGGGACTCGCTTGGCGCGGAGACCCGGCACGCACAGACCCGCACGCCCGCCGAGTTCGAAGAAAACTTCCGCCAGTACGGCGCCAGTGGAATGTCGTTGGTCATCGGACACGGCTTTGAGTTCCAGGACGCGGCCCAACGCGTCGCCCCTGAGTATCCCAACACGGTGTTCGCGACGACCGGTGGAACTGGAACCGGACCAAACATCGCAGCGCTGAGCTTCGCCTTCGACGAGCCGTCGTATTTGGCCGGCATGG
>JAYUWY010000445.1:0-5452 GCA_043753285.1 Gemmatimonas sp.
GACGGCAAGCAGGAGAACACGCTGCGCGTGGAAGTCACCGCGACGGCGTCGCGTTTGTTCGCCAACGGCCAGCTCGTGCTGGAGATTCCGCGCACTGGCATGTCGGCGAAGACTGATGGCTTTGTGGGCTTCCGCGTAAATCACAACCTCGACGTGCACGTCGGTGGATTCGCTGTGGATTTCCCGGCTCGTCGCTAACTCGCTCCTCGAAAAGCCAAGCGGCCCGAGACTTCGTGTCTCGGGCCGCTTGGTTTTGTCCGCGACGCTTTACGGATTCAGTTGATATCCGCGCTTCACATCTGATGCGCCGGCCTTAGTGCCGAGTCCGACGGCCAAGCCAAAGGCGATGGCCGTACCGCCACTGACAAGCGGCAGGAGCCACATCACGGGCCAGGCGACCAAGCAAGCGCCAATGCCAGCCACGATGGCCGCGCCGCCGGTGAGTGCGCCGTCCACGTAGCGCAGACGTTCACGTACAAATCGACGCGCCGTGCCGTAGCCGAACCAGACGGTGCCGAGCGTGAGAACAATTGAGAGAAATCCGAACATTGTGGCCTCCTTGTCCTAGCGTACGCTCCCTGTCGCGCTAGAGTTTCGTGTGGGGCAAATCCGCCCTTGTTCCGGAGCCCTTCGGGCCCGAGATTCCCCCCTATGATCACTGGCGACAAGCGCGTGCAGGCCCTGGAGACCGAGCTCATTCGCGTTCGGCACGTTTTTGAGGCGGCCATGAATGCCGTCCCCGCCGACAAGCTCCACCTCGCGCCAGAAGGGCGCTGGAGCCCCGCGCAAATTCTCTGGCATGTCGCCAAGGTGGAGCGCGGCGTCGCCCGCATGATCGAAATGAAGTCCGCCGCGATTGGCCAGATGACCACCGTGCCCCCCGGGCCCGCGGTGAAGGGCATCACGACGCTGCTGGACAAGTTCCCGTTCCACGATCGCACGCGGAAAATCTCCGCGCCCGAGGGACTCGCTCCGCCGGCGACTATTGATCTCATCGCCGAGCGTGGCCGCTGGGTGGATGGCCGCAAACAGCTCCTCGCGGCGGCTTACGCGGCGGGGCCCAATCTCTCGCTGATTCGCCACGATCACCCGGTGTTCGGGTCCTTCGACGGCTGGCAGTGGGTGCTCATGATCGCGCGGCATGAGGAGCGGCACATGCTGCAGCTCCAAGAGGTTCTCGCCTCCACGCAGTGAGTCGGTGGTTCCACGAGGGGTTAGATTCCCTCCGTGGCCCGCGCTCCTATTCCTGAACTGCTCGCTCCGGCGGGATCGCTTGATGCGGTCCGCGCCGCCGTCGCCAATGGCGCCAACGCCGTCTACTGCGGCGCCTCAAAGTTCAATGCGCGCGATGACGGTGCCCAGCTCACGCTCGATGAGCTCGAGCAGGCGTGCCAGATTGCGCACGAGCGCGGCGCGCGCATCTATCTCACGCTGAACATCCTCATCAAGCCCTCCGAGATGGCGGATGCGCTGGAGTACTTGGGCGAGTGCATTGATCGCGGCGTAGACGCAGCCATCGTTCAGGACGTGGGACTCATCCGGATGATGCAGCAGGTGTATCCCCAGTTTGAGATTCACGGCTCCACGCAGCTCACGGTGCACGACACGTCCGGTGCGAAGGTGATGGAGCGCTTGGGCATCAACCGCATCGTGCTCGCGCGTGAGAATTCACTGGACGACATCCGCGCCATTCGTGCGGCGGTTCCGAATCTCGGTCTCGAAACGTTCGTACACGGCGCGCTCTGCATCTCGTACAGCGGCCAGTGCTACATGTCGGGCATGATTTCCGAGCGCAGCGCCAATCGTGGCTCGTGCGCGCAATCCTGCCGAAAAGACTATTTCTTGCGCGACGCACTCACTGGCGCAGAACTCGATCGTGGCTATCTGATTTCCGCCAAGGACCTCGGCGCGTGGGATCATCTCGCCCAGATTGCCGAAGCCGGCGTGGGCTGCCTCAAGATTGAAGGTCGCAAAAAGAAGCCGGAGTTTGTCGCGACGGTTACGAAGGGATACCGCGAGTTCTTGGAGCGCGTGGAGCGCGGCACGTTCTCCGAACCGACGTTCGAGGAAGTGCAGCCGCTCGTGCAAATCTTCTCGCGCGGATTCACCGGTGGCATGTACGGTGGTCGCGACGGACGCGAGTACATCACGCGGACACAACCGGACAATCGCGGACTCGAGCTAGGCCGCGTTGTTGGATTTGAGAATGGCGAAGTGATTGTCGAAGTGCGCGCGCCAATCGCCGAGCGCGATGGGCTTGGCTTCGAGCCACCGGCGGGCGGGCACCTTGAGAGCACAGGATTCGCCGCAGGCCCCGTGCGCACAATCACGCAGCGCGATGGCATGTGGAAGCAGGCCATCAAGGCGCGCAAGACGATTCCTGTGGGCTGGACCGTGGTGCGCAACGCGCAGGTGTCGCTACTCGAATCAGCCCGCGAGACGTATGCGCACATTGGCACCGGTCGTAAGCGCCGCGTAGGTATGAGCGTGCGGTGCTTCGGCTCCGCCGGTGGTTCGTTGAAGGCTGTGTTCACGGCCGGCAACGAGTCCGTTGAAGTGCGCAGCGAGATGCCCTTGGCGCCTGCGCAGAAGCGTGCGCTCGATGTAGCGCAGCTGCGCGAGCAGTTTGGTCGCATGGGCGAGTCGCCCTTCGTACTCGGCGAGCTCGATGCGAGTGGCGTTGGCGAGGCGTTGTTCTTGCCCGTGTCCGAACTCAACCGCATGCGGCAGGACGCAACGGAGCAGCTCGGCCAGCGACTCGTGTGGGAGCACGACGCGGCGATTGGCGATCGCCAGTCGACGATTGCGTCTATTCTCACAGCAGCGGTTGTTTCAGTGCCGTCGCCAGCGCCGAGCGCGACGGCGCATCTCGTCGCGGAAGTGTGGCGCGTGGAAGACGCGGACGCTGCGTTGGACGCTGGTGCCGATGAGATTGTCTTTGATCCGTTCTTGCGTCACCCGTTCCCATCAGTGACTGCAGTGACCGCGCTCGTTGAACGCGTGCGAGGAGCCGGCAAGTCGTTCCGCTTGCGTCTGCCCACCATTGTGCGTCCTGAAGAGCGCAAGAAGCTCGACAAGTGGCTCGCACTCGGTACGCCGTTGCTGAGCGGTCACCTCGGGCTTCTCGCGGAGCTCGCAGCAACGGGACGCGATGTGCGCGCTGACTATGCTGTGAATTGCTTCAACGCGCAGACGGCGACGGAACTGAAGGCACTCGGTGCGAGTGGCATTATGCCGTCCATTGAGTTGACCACTGAGGAGATTGGCCAAGTGGTCGCGCCGTGGGGCGGGGCTGGCTTCGACGTGCTCATCCACGGACGTCCTGAAGGCATGACGCTGGAGCACTGCGTGTTGAGCGCGGCGTTCGATCGCACTCCGACGCATTGCCGTGACCTGTGCACCAAGCAGCACACCGACACGCGCTTGACTGATCCAGCGGGCTACGAGTTCCCAGTGGCCACGGACTACGCCTGTCGCAATCGCCTACTCCACTCGCGCCCAATTGAAGGCAGCGAGTTCGTGCCGCGCCTATGGGACCTCGGCATTCGCTCGTTCCGTCTCGTGTTCAATGTGCCGGGCGATGCGGTGGCCGAGCGCGTTTCGGCGTATCGCGAGGTGGTGGATGCGGTTGCGCGTGGTGAACAGCCGTCACGTCGCCCGCGCGAAGTCCTGGGCAACGCCATCACTCGCGGACACTTCGCGCGAGCGGTGTAACGTCCGCGCTGCCTAGCGGGCGGTGATGTCGATCAACTGGCGAATGTTCGTTGCCAAATCATCCAGCGTGAATGGCTTGGCAAGCAACCGTGCGTCCGCCGGCATGCCGTGGTTCCAGCGCAGCGCTTCTTGCGAGAAGCCGGAGATGAACAGTACCGGAATGTGCGAGCGCGTCGTACGAATGCGTTCCACGGCCACGTCACCGTGTATGCCGGGCATGACGATGTCGCTCACAACGAGATCGAGTCGCCCCTGAAGGTCGGCGGCGAGCGCGACGCCAATCTCACCGTCTGCGGCCGTGAACACTTCGTAGCCAAGTTTGCGAAGAAGTTTCGCAGTCACTTCGCGCACTGGCGCTTCGTCTTCCATCAGCAGCAGTCGTTCGCCTTCGCGCGCTCGCGGGAGTGGTGACTTGAGCGTAGCGGGAATGTTGTCGAGCGTCCCCACCATGCGCGGGAAGAACAGCGAGAACGTCGTACCCTGGCCGAGGGTCGAGCTCACGCGTACGTGGCCGCCCATCTGACTCACAGCACCGTACACCGTGGCGAGACCCAAGCCCGTGCCGCCGCTTCTCGACTTCGTCGTGAAGAACGGTTCGAAGATGTGCTCAATCACATCCGACGGAATGCCGACGCCAGAATCCGCGATATCCACGCGTACCCAATCACCCTGCGCGAGGCCGAGTGACTCGTGCCCACCAGCGCTGATGGCAAGGTTGGTGCCTGCAATACGCAGCGTGCCACCACTGGGCATCGCATCGCGCGCATTCACCGTGAGATTCACGAGGATCTGCTCGAACGCCGTTGCGTCTGCGCGAATGGACCACAGCGTGGCCGGCAGATCGATATCCAACAGCACCTGCTCGCCAATCAAGCGGCGCAACAGCTTTTGGAGATCAGTGATCTGCGTCGGGATATGCAGAATGCGCGGCTCAATGAGCTGCTGACGCGCGAACGCTAACAAGCGGCGCGTGAGTTCCGCACCGCGCTGCACCGAGTGCGAGATCTCGTCGAGATGGTTGTTCTCATCATCGGTCGGCTGCTGCACTTCGCGGAGCAACGCAACGTTGCCCGAGACGGCGGTCAACAAGTTGTTGAAGTCGTGTGCGACGCCACCGGCGAGGCGTCCAATCGCTTCGAGGCGTCGGGCCGACACCAGTTCTCCTTCCAGGCGCCGACGCTCGCGCACATCGCGCAACGACACAATAAGCCGCTCGTTGCCATCGGTCTCGAGGTACGGCCGTGAGACGCCCTCGAGCGGTACGTAGTCGCCATGCACGTTCCGCACGCGCAGCGGCACGACTGCGGGGACGGTGGGGTCGTGCGCGAGTGACCGTCGCAGCGCGTCTGTGACCGTGGGGGCGTCCTCGGGGTGAATGAACTCCACGCCGTGTCGACCCACCATCTCCAAATGATCGTAGCCGAGAATGCGACCCACGGACGGACTCGCGTACTCGATGCGCGTTTCGGCATTCACCTGAAAGATGATGTCGCTGCCATTCTCGATGAGCGATCGAAACCACTCTTCGCGACGCTCCATGGCTTCGCGCAGGCGATCTTCGTCAGTCGTGTCGTGGGACACGACGAGCGCACCTGTCGTGACGCCGTCTTCATGCACGGGCGTGAAGCGCACCGAAAACCGACGGGACGCTTGTCCCTTCACAATCTTGAACTTTGTCTGCCGAATTATGGATTCGCCGGCGAGCACACGCGGAAACACTTCGGTCCAGAGCGCGAGG
>JAYUWY010000446.1:0-2772 GCA_043753285.1 Gemmatimonas sp.
ATCACCACGCCCGTCTCTGGCGAGGTGTACACGGCAACCGTGCACATCACGGCGGGTCCGCTCAACGGAACACAATACGCGGCCGGTAGTTGGATTGCCGCAGATTTCGGGAGCGGTGCGCGCCGTCGAATCACCGCGAGCTTTGATGCGAGCACAATGCCAACTGGGCGATATCCGTATCGGCTGGATGTTACGCGAACCGGCGGCACGACCTACAGCGCGAATGGAGAGCTGTTGATTGTGAATCGACTCGCGTCGTCGTTCAACGCCGGCTGGTGGCTCGCGGGCCTCGAGCAACTCGTGATGAGTGCAGATACCGCATCGACCATTCTGTGGGTGGGTGGCGATGCGAGTGCGCGGGTATTTCGTCGCCTTGCGAGCACCTGCAACTGGGTAGGAGATTCGCTGTCGCGTTCGGATACGATTGCGGCCACGGTCGATGGTTCGCGGTGCCGGAACCACACACGGCGTGGCGCGAATCGACTTCGCGTGGTGTTCGATACGCTAGGAAGGCACGTGTTCACCATCAATCGCCTCCTCGACACCACGACGTTTAGCTATGACGGACAGGGTCGCCTCGCGTCAATCGGTGTGCCGTCGCGCAGCGTTGCCCGTAGCTTTACATTCGGCTACTCGGGAAGCGGCGCCTTGCAAACCGTGTCCGCTCCAGGTGTCGCGGGGCAAGCGCGCATCGTGCGCATCGAGAGCGTGACGGGAGTGGCTGTTGGCGGTGTCAACCGCGCTCGCACGCGACTCATTGCGTTTCCGGACACACTGAACGCCGTGCGCTTCGAGTACTCCGGCGCTCCTCCAGTTGCGGGAAGCGGCGAGTATCGCATCAGTGGGCGACGAGATCGCGTGGGAAACTTGACGTCGTTTGGCTACACCGCTCAAGGCAAGTTGTCTGAGGCGAGTGTGCCTGCGAACGCCACGCAGACCATCGTTGCATCGTTCCGCGCTGCCGAAAGCCAGGGTGTGGGTTCCGGAAGTGCCGGACAGGCCCTCGTTGCGGATTCCGTCTACACCATCCTCAACGGCCCGCGCGGCGATGTGGCGGACGTCGTTCGATGGTGGGTGAACTCGCTCGGATCGCCGCTTCGCGTACGAAATGCCGTCGGCGAAGAAACCCGCATTCGCTACTCGACGGTCTGGCCAGCCTCTCCCGTTCAAGTTTTTGATGCCGCGGGAGTTCAGACGCGCGCGAAGTATGGCGATCGCGGTTTGGTCGATACAGTGCGCGTCGTGGCTCCTTTCGGCGCAGGCGATGCGGTCTCGGCCTACGTCTGGGACGTCGTGTGGGATATGCCGGCATCGATGACCGATGCCGTTGGCGTGGTGACGACGCGCACCTACAACGCCGCCAACGGCAACGTGCTCACGGAGCGTGTCGGCGACGACCCGCTGTGGACCGTGAACTTCACGTACAACGACACCACGCAGATGCTGGCGGAGGTACTCACGCCAGGCGCTCTGAATCCGGAGCGCCTCGAGTACGAGCCCGCGCTCGGCAATCTCTATCGGACGATCTCGCCTCTTGGGGTGACCGTCACGATGTATCGCGACAGCATTGGTCGCGATACGCTGATTGTGCGTCCCGTGGCAGCCCCGACGGACACGTTGCACCGCACAAAGATCAGTTACGACTCGGTCGGTCGCGTGCGGGAGACGGTGGCGATTGGCGCGGCGATGACGTACACGCTGCGCGGCGCGCCCGTCGATACGCATCCCGTGTACGCCGAATCGCTCGTGACTCGCACCACATATGATCGCGAGAACCGCGTGAGCACCGTGAATGCGTTCGGCGTGCCGGACGTTCCATTCGCGCTGCCCTGCAGCGATACCATTCCCCTGCGGGAATGCAACGGCGCGCCGTCGGGCTACATCGGATCGTACGATGTGCGAACGTACGACTTGGTGGGGCGGCTCCTGCGGCGACGGCTCGGCTCCGGCCCTCGCGTCGTGGTGTACGACTTGGCGGGGAACATCGTCATTGATTCGATGTGGTCGGGGCACGTGATTACGTCGCGCTATGACGCGGCGAACCGCCTCACGCGACGCATCGTTCCGTCCCGCGCGTTTGGCCCGACTGGATGCTCCGGGGGATTCGCGCCAGGGCAACTGTATTCCGGCGGCCACTGTTGGATGGAGTTTCCTATCTATCCAAACGACGGCAGCGGCGGTCTGGTTATCCCCGCAGATACTGCCCGCTACGTGTTTGACTACGCCGGTCGAATGGTGCGCGCGGATAACGCCGATGCGCGCATTAGTCGCAGCTACTTCGCTGCGGGCGCCTTGCGCACCGATACCCTGCGCACGCGCAGCTACGCCACCGTCTCGTTCGAGAAGACCGTCTTTGGTTTGACATACAACTACGACGTGGGCGGGCGTAGAACGTCGTTGGTGCTGCCCACCGCGCTCGCTGATGGCACAATCTCTTACACCTACGACGCGCAGCGCGGCTACTTGAGCGCGGTCGCACAGGGCACGAGCCGCGTGAGCGTGACGCTCGATCGCGCCGGACGGCAGGATCTGATGACCATCTCGAAGGTCGTCGGCGGCACTCCTGTTCCCGGCATCGTCGAGACGCGCGGATACGATGATGACGGGCAGATGATCTGGCGCGACCGCGAGCGCGCGTCCGGCCAAGGGCTCATCGTTGACAGCGTGTCTTACGACGCGCGCGGGAAGATGCGAGTCATCGTCTCGTCGAGCGCGGTGCCTGATATCGGTACCCGCACAATTACCAATGCCTACTCCGGCCTCGGCACGGTG
>JAYUWY010000447.1:0-5429 GCA_043753285.1 Gemmatimonas sp.
TTGGCGTCGTCCCAGGGGACGAGCTTGCCATCACGCCAAATGAGATCGGTTGCGCCGGAGCCGCGAGACAAGACTTGAGACCTGAGAGTGGAGACGTGAGAAACTACGACTGCTACCTTCTGAAGCTAAACTGACGATTGCGAGCGGCGCCACTCTTGGAGCTTCTCTGCAGTCGCCTGCACGCGTCCGGCGATGTCTGGGTCAAAGTCGAGTACAACGCCGTCGCTCATGCGTTCGACGCCAGCAATCACGACCAGTGTGGTTTCTGGACGGGGACCGAAGACCAACAACTCGTACGGATTGTTGATGGGGCCAACAGGGTTTCGCGGCGTGAAGACGGCGAAGTCCGCTTGCTTGCCGACCTCGAGCGAGCCAATCGCATCGTCCATCTGCAGCGCCTCGGCGCCGCCTAGTGTGGCGAGGCGGAACGCTTGCTGCGCGGTAACCACGTCATGACGGCCGATCACGGCGCGCTGCGCGAGACTCGCGAGGCGCGCTTCTTCGAGCAGATCCATGCGATCGTTGCTCGCCATTGAATCAGAACCCAAACCGACCTTCACTCCAGCGCTCATCATCGCGGCGATGGGAGCCACACCGTGGCCGAGTCGCGCGTTGGACGCGGGGCAATGGGCCACGCCGCAGCCGGCGTCGGCGATTCGCGGAATAGCAGCGTCGCTCACGCGCACGGCGTGAATGAGCAGCGTGCCGCGGCGTAGGAGATCTGCCTTCTCGATGAGTTCGAGCGGTTCGCGCGCGCGCGGCGGGGTGGCAATGCCGCGACTTTTCAAGAACGCGACAAACGGGCCTTCGCCGCGCGTCACGAGCAACTGTTCGTCCTCGCCTTCTGCGATGTGCACGGCCACGGGCAACTGCTCGCGCGCGGCGAGCTCAGCAACGGCAGCATAGAGCGGATCGCTCACCGAGTACGGCGCGTGTGGCGACACCCCCACGCGCACGAGCTCCGTTTCGCGTTCCTTCATTGTAATCACTTGGTCCGCGAGCAGTGCCACGCTCTTCGCCGCATCTGCGGGATTGGGACCAAACACTTCGCGATACGCGATGCCTCGCACACCCATCGTGCGCATCGCAGTGAATGCGGCTTCGTTGGGCGCCGTGTCCGCGAACGTCGTTGTGCCCGTGCACAGACCTTCGGCGACGCCGAGTTTTGCGGAGTCAATCAGCTCGATGTCTTCGAGCGTGGCCACAGCGCGAGTGAGCGTGCGCACCCAGTCGAAGAACGGCAGATCGCACAAGAATCCGCGCAGCACCGTGAGATCGAGATGCGTGTGCGTGTTCACGAGTCCTGGCGTGAGCAGCACGTTGCCGAGGTGCTCATCGCGACCGCCGGTGGGTGCGAACTTTCGTTCGCCAACCCACACGATCTTGTCGCCTTCAGTGATGACCGTCCCATCCGCGATTGGCGGCGTCGCCACTGGAACGACCCAGCGCGCGTGCCAGCGGACGCGTTCGCTCACGGGGGAATAATCCCGCTTCGGGGGCACTCTTGCTGAGGCTCAGTGCCCGCGATGAAGAACTCGGTGCGCACGGAGTCGGAGAGGCAGCCAAGTCCCGCACGAAGTCCTGTGGCGGGATCAATCGGCATCGCGATGATGCCCGGCGGACGCGGCCAATCGGGTGGGTTGGGTTTGCGCTCATACACTTCGCGCATAAACGCTGCCCATGCAGGAGCAGCGAGTCGCCCGCCCTGCGCGTTGCCCATGATTTCCTTCGGCTGATCGAAGCCCATCCACACGCCCGCGACGAGATCGGCCGTGAAGCCAACAAACCACACGTCGGTGTAGTCGTTAGTCGTGCCCGTCTTACCACCGGCGGGCAGACGGAAGCCTTCTTGTACGACCCTATTGCCTGAACCCGAGCGAATCACGTCGCGCAGCATATCGGTCATGATCCACGCTTCTTCGCGCGAGAGCACCTGAATGCGCTGCGGATCGGCTTCGTACAGCTTGCGGCCGTCGAGCGTCTCAACACGCAAAATGGGATTCGGCGTCACGCGCCATCCCAAGTTCGCGAACGTCGTGTACGCAGCGACCATTTCAATCGGGTACACGTCGGCGGAGCCGAGTGCGATGGACGGATACGGCGGCACGCGCGTGGTGAGACCGAAGTTGCGCGCCATATCCACGACGCTACCTTCGCCGATTTCCATCGTGAGGCGAATCGCCGGCAGGTTGCGCGAGTACTTCACCGCGCGCCGCATCGTGATGCGACCTTCGAACTTCATATCGTAATTCTGCGGCGTCCACAGCGAGCCGTCGAGCTGCGGCACTTCGATGGGCTCGTCATCAATGAAGTATGACGGCGGACGTCCCGAGCGAACGGCCGTGGCGTACACGATAGGCTTGAACGTCGAGCCCGGCTGGCGCGTGGCGCGCGTCGCGCGGTCAAACTTGGAATCGTCAAAGTCGCGACCGCCAACGAGTGCGCGCACAGCGCCCGTGCGCGGATCGATCGCCACGAAGCTCGCCTGCAGGTACGGCGAGTTAGTACCTGAGCCATCGCCCGTGCCGCTCGCGGCGCGCGCCATGTAGCCCTCGTACGACAGATGCGGGAACTCGCCGTACGCGCCTGCTTCAATGGCACGTAGCTGGCGCTCCACCGCGCGCTCGGCCGCACCCTGCATATCAAGATCTAAAGACGTCAGCACGCGCAGACCGCTCGCGTAAATCTGCTTGCCAAAGCGACGCTCCAACTCGGCGCGCACCCATTCGGAGAAGTACGGCGCTGGGTCGCCGGCGCCGCGCGACGAACGATTCAGTCGCAGCGGATACGCCTTCGCCACACTCGCATCGGCATCAGACAGCGCGCCATCGCGACGCATCAGCTCGAGCACCGTGTTGCGGCGCTGAATGGCACGATCGGGAAAGCGACGCGGATTATACCGCGACGGCGCCTTGGGCAGCGCCGCGAGCATCGCACCTTCTGCGACGGTGATCTCAGCGACCGGGCGACCGAAGTAGCGCTGCGAGGCGGCTTCAACGCCGTACGCGCCCGCACCGAGCGAGATCTGATTCAAATACAACTCGAGAATGCGTTCCTTGGGGAAGCGATCTTCGAGTTGGCGCGCGACTTTCGCCTCGCGAAACTTGCGGACGATGTTGTTGTACGCGCTGCCGGCCTTCGAGCGCGAGGGCAGCTGCGCAGGGAAGATGTTTCGCGCGAGCTGCATCGTGATGGTCGAGAATCCCTCGGCCATGCCCATCGCGCGCACGTTCGCGGCCACGGCGCCCATCACGCGGATGTAGTCCACGCCGTGATGGCGATAGAACCGCTTGTCTTCCGTGATGACGAACGCGTCCACCACGTGCTTGGGGATTTGGTCGAGCGTGACCACTGAACGACGCTCGAGACCAATCTCACCAATAAATCGCCCATCCGCGGCATACAATCGCGCGGGTTCTGCCGGCTTGTACTCGGCGAACTGCTCAATGCTCGGACAGGTCTCGGCCGAACAGAGGAAGAAAGTCCACCAAATGCTGAAGACGATCAGCTTGAGGACGCCGAGGACGACAACCACGACGGCAGCGCGGATTGCGAACTTGCGAAGCCGCGGATATTTGGCGGTCAGAAGGCTCTTGAGGGTCACGACTGCAAGTTAGCAGAGTGACTTCCTCCCCCGCGAGCCATAAATTGGCGGGATGACGCCGTCCCCCACTTCCCTGCACAACGAACTCCGCTGGCGCGGCCTCCTCCACCAGGAGACCGAAGGCTGCGAAGCCCACCTCGCTAAGGGGTCGGTCACCGGCTACTGCGGCTTCGATCCCACCGCCGAGAGTCTCCACGTGGGGAATCTCGTGTCGCTGATGGGGCTCGTGCGGCTGGCGGGCGCGGGGCATCAGGCCATCGCGCTCGTAGGCGGCGGCACGGCGATGATTGGCGACCCGTCGGGCAAGAGCGAAGAGCGTCCGATGCGCTCCAGCGAGGAGATCGCGGCCAATGCTGCTCTCATTTGGAAGCAGATCCAGCGTGTGGCCGAGAACGCGCTCGGTGGCGACGGCCTCAAGCGATTCCACGTGCGCAACAACGCCGAGTGGCTCGACGGCCAGGGGTTGATCGAGTTCCTGCGCGACACGGGCAAGCACTTCACCGTGAACTGGATGATGCAGAAGGACTCCGTGAAGACGCGAATGGAGACCGGCATCAGCTTCACCGAGTTCAGCTATATGCTGCTCCAGGCGTACGATTTTTCGCGGATGCACGCGAAGGATGGCGTGACGCTGCAGATTGGCGGCAGCGATCAGTGGGGCAACATCACGGCGGGCACGGAGCTGATTCGTCGCGCGCAGCGTGGGGAAGCGCACGGGCTCACGTTCCCGCTGCTCACGGACGCACAGGGGAAGAAGTTTGGGAAGACTGAAGCGGGCGCGGTGTATCTGGATGCGGCGCTCACGAGCGTGTACAAGTTCTATCAGTTCTGGGTGAATGCCGAGGATGCCGACGCGAGCCGACTGTTGCGGACTTTCACACTGCTCAACGAGTCGGAGATCGTGGCGATTGAAACGGCGCACGCGGCCGCGCCGCATGAGCGCGCTGCACAAAAGCGTTTGGCTGCGGAGGTCACTGCGCTCATTCATGGTCGTGCGGCGACGGAGATCGCCGAGACTGTGTCGCGCACAGTGTTCGACAAGAAGGCCGACGCGCATTCGCTGAGCGATGATGTCTTTGCGATGCTGGCGAGCGAGATGCCGTCGGTGCATGGCACGCAGTCACCGGAAGGCGTGGATGTTGTGGCGGCGCTCGCGGATGCGTTTTCGCTCTCGAAGACCGCAGCGCGCAAGTTGATTCAGCAGGGCGCGGTCAGTGTGAACGGCGCCAAGCTCGCTGCAGAAGCCACGCACGCTGCGATGGGCGATGCAGTGCGCGGACGCTGGATGCTGCTGCGCAAGGGCGCGCGAGAGATTGCGGTTGTCGACGCCAAAGACTGATCTGAGAAACCCGTAGACGAAGGGCACGTACGGAAAGGCAACCCCAGCCTCCGGAACGTGCCCGTGTCTTTGCGCACTCGCTTGACTCTGACTGCCATCGTCTCGCTCGCCATCTGGTCGTTGCTGATCTGGCAGCAGCTCCACGACGGCGTGCCCGCGCACAGCTTCATGGCGCGCGACGATATGCCGAGCATTTCCAATTGGTGGGGCGCTCTGACGTTGCCGCTGCTCACGTGGATTGCACTCGGGAGCATTCAGTCACGGTTGGCCGCAGGACGTGTGAGCGCGAGAGCGGCAATCGGTGGCGCGGTCGGCGCATTCATCTTTGGCGCAGTGCTCGCCGGCTCGTATATGCTCGGCTAGTCCGAGGTCCCGCGCATGCAGGTGCGCGTGCTCCCGCTGTTTGCGCTCGCCTTCCCCGTGTATCGCGCAGAGTACGTGCTGGGCTTCGTACTCGCGCTCAGCTACACGTTTGGCGGCGTGCTG
>JAYUWY010000448.1:0-5392 GCA_043753285.1 Gemmatimonas sp.
GATTGCGCTCGCGGAACGCATGGGCATCACATCGCCGATTGCGCCGTATCCGTCGAGTGCGATTGGAGCCTCAGCGGTGCGGCCCATTGAGTTGGTGAGTGCGTTCACAGCGTTTGCGAACTTGGGTCAGGCCGTGGAGCCGCGGTTTGTGCTGCGTGTGACGGACCAAGTTGGTCGCACGGTGTGGGGGCAGGGCATCCGTCAGTTGCCCGCAGCGATGGATTCTGCCGTGGCGTATGTCGCGGTGCAGATGATGCGCGATGCCGTGGACAACGGCACCGGCAGCGCGGTGCGCCGGTATGTGGGCGATGACGTTGAAGTCGCCGGTAAGACTGGCACCACCGACGACAACACCGACGTCTGGTTTGTGGGCATGACGCCGAATCTGGTGGCGGGCGTGTGGCTCGGCTTTGATCGGCCGCGCACCATCACACCGGGCGCGGGCGGCGGTGGGCTCGCGGCCCCCATCTTCGGCACGATGCTCGCGCGCTGGGGCGGCGCCTCGACCGCAGCGTGGGTGATGCCGTCCACAGTGGTGCTGGTGGAGATGGATCGGGTGACCGGCGAGCTCGCCGAACCCACGACTCCTTTCGAGCGCCGTTACGTAGAGAGCTTTGTGGCGGGTACTGAACCGGGAGCACTGCGCGTAGATGCGCGTCGGCTCTTCCTCACGTACGGTCCCATTCCCTATTTCTAACCTTGGTGTGACGTAGGTCCTTCACGTCTCCCCCCGGCTTCCTGCGATATTTCTCCCGTGAATCGACATCTCCTTCTGCGCCGGTTGGCGCCTATCGTGTTGCTCGTGGCTTCCGCCGTCTCGTGCGGGAAGAGTCCGACGCGCCCCAATTCGGAGTTCGAGCTTGAGATCATCTGGCTGGGCACGGAGCCCAACACGACCACGATGGCGTCGTTCGACGCAGCAGCCAACATAATCCGCGCGACGGTACTTGGCCCGCTCAGCGCAGTCTCTGTTCCGGAGTCCTTTACCAACCTCAGCCAGTGTGGGTTGTCGGGACATCCGGACGTGACACGCGCCAACATCAATGGGTTGCGCATCTACCTCGTTGTAGAAGCCATTGACGGCCCTGCGGGCACGCTCGGCTCGGCAGGTCCGTGCTTGATTCGCAATAACGACATCCCCGCGCTCGGCGTGATGCGCTTTGACGAGGCGGACGTCGCGAACCTGCAGTCTGGCGGCCGTCTTCGCAGCGTCGTGCTGCACGAGATGTTGCACGTGCTCGGCGTGGGAACGGTGTGGTACGATGACCTCGTGGATACCACGGATACGCCGTCCGATGTTCGCTACACGGGTGGACTCGCGCGCAATGCCTGCGCGTCCTTGTCCGGTGGCGCGACCGTATGTGCGACGAGCGTTCCCGTGCACAGCGCGGACGGCGGTGGCTCCCGCTACTCGCATTGGCGCGAGACGGTGTTTCAGTCCGAGTTGATGACGCCGTTCCTCGGCTCAGGTGCCACGCCATTCTCGATCATCAGTATCCAGGCGTTGGCGGACATCGGCTACGAGGTTGGTATCTCGCAAGCCGATCCGTACTCGGTGCCGAGTGGGTCAGCTGTGATGGCCGGTGGTATGTCGCTGAGCGAGCCCGCGCAGCGAATGAGTGAACCGATGCAACCGCGCTGGAGACTCGACGGGGCCGGCCGGCTTACGCCGTACCGACCCCGTTAGTTAGCACCGCTGCGCCGTCGCGCGTGGTCGCTTAAGCGACCACCGCGAGCGGTTCGCCCGAACTCTTCGTGGGCTCCGGCAGCAGCGCAATCGCGAGCACTTCTTCCAGCGTCTCCACGAAGTGGAAGCGCAACTGCTTGCGCGCCTCCTCTGGCACATCCTCGACATCCGCCTCGTTGGCCTTCGGCAGAATCACGTCGGTGATTCCTGCGCGTAGCGCGCCGAGCACCTTTTCCTTCACGCCGCCAATCGGCAGCACGCGGCCGCGCAGCGTGATCTCGCCGGTCATCGAGAGATCTTTGCGCACCGGACGTCCGCTCATCTCACTGGCGAGCGCCGTTGAGATTGCGACGCCAGCCGAAGGACCATCCTTCGGAATTGCGCCCTGCGGCACGTGGATGTGCGTCTCCACGCTACCCAAACGAGTGCGCGGAATTCCGAGACGCTCTGCGTTCTTCGTCACGTAGGTGAAGGCTGCACGCGCCGACTCCTTCATCACGTCGCCAAGCTGGCCAGTGAGAATGAGTGACACCGGCGCACCGCCCTCTGCAGCGGGCGCGTTCAACGGACGCACCGACGCTTCGACGAACATGATGTCGCCGCCCATCGGCGTGTAGAACATGCCGGTCGCGATGCCCACTTCGTGCACGGCGTTGGCCTTCTCCGGATGCACCTTGGGACGTCCGAGCAACTCACGCACTTCGTCGGCATCGATGATGCCGTCCGCGGTGATCTGTTCGCCTTCCTTCGTCGCAATGCGGCGCGCGACCTTACGCGCCACCTTGCCCACTTCGCGCTCGAGCTGACGCACACCGCTTTCGCGCGTGTACTGACTGACGAGCGACGAAATCGCTTCGTCGGCAAACGTGAGGTTTCTGTCGCTGAGTCCGTTCTCTTCGAGCTGACGCGGAATCAGATACTTCTTGGCAATCTCGTGCTTCTCGCGTTCCGTATAGCCCGCGAAATCCACCACTTCCATGCGGTCGAGCAACGGCCCTGGAATGTTCTGAATGAAATTCGCGGTCGCGATGAACAACACTTCGGAGAGATCGAACGGAATGCCGAGGTAGTGATCCGTGAACGAATCGTTCTGCGCCGGATCGAGCACCTCAAGCAGCGCGCTCGACGGATCGCCCTGGAAGGACGTGCCGAGCTTGTCGACTTCGTCGAGCAAGAACACGGGGTTCTTGGTGGCCGCCTGCTTCATGCCTTGAATGATGCGGCCAGGCATCGCGCCGACGTACGTGCGGCGATGTCCACGAATGTCGGCTTCGTCGCGCGCGCCACCGAGCGCCACGCGCACGTATTCACGACCGAGTGAACGCGCGATGGACTTGGCGATAGACGTCTTGCCTACGCCTGGCGGACCGCTGAACAGAAGAATCGGACCCTTCGCCATCGCGCGGGCCTTGGCTTCGCGCTTGTCGGTGATCTGACGATCCTTCTCTTCTGGATTCGACTTCTTCGGCGTCGCAGCGCTAGGCGCTTCTTCGGCCGTGATCTTGAGCTTGGCTACAGGAAACTCACCCGTGCGATCCATCTCTTCAGACAACTGCTGCGCGCGCAGTTGACGCACCGCCAAAAACTCGAGGACGCGATCCTTCACGTCCTTCAAGCCGTAGTGGTCTTCTTCAAGCACCGTATTTGCGTGCGAGAGATCGAGCTGATCGTCTGAGCGATTGTTCCACGGCAGCTCAGCGATCCACTCGAGATACGTGCGAATCACCTGCGCTTCCATCGACTCGCGACCAGCGCGCTCTAGGCGGCCGAGCTCGCGCTCGACTTCCGTACGCGCGTCCTTCGTGAGGACGAGCTTACTGAGCTTCTCGCGCAGTTCTTCAATCTCTTTCGCGGAGTCGTCGTCGCCGAGCTCCTTCTGAATCGCCTTCATCTGCTCGCGCAAGAACATCTCGCGCTGACGTTCGCCGAGTTCTTCCTGCACCTGCGACTTGATCTCTTCCTGCGCCTCGAGGAGTGAGATCTGACGCTGCACCATCACCAAGACTTTGCGCAGACGGTCTTCAACGGAGAGTGTCTCGAGCAAGCCCTGCTTCTCGGGCACAGAGAGTTCGACGTAACCGGCGACGAGATCCGCAAACTTACCAGGCTCAGTGACGGAGTCGAGCACCTGATGCACGACTTCTTCGGGAAGTCCGCGGCGCTCGCCGAGTTCGGCGGCACGCTCGCGAATCTCCTTGTGAAGGGCTTCGAACGCGGGATCCTTTTCGTCGAGCGGCGCCATTTCTTCGGTCTGCGCGACGACGGCCGAGAGGTAGCCCTCGGTGGTCGTGTACTGCAGTGCGGTGGCGCGCTCTTCACCGTGGAGGAGTAGCTGCACACCGCCGAGTCCGCGCTGCACCTGTCCGATGCGCGCTATGACACCCATCGAGTAGAGGATGTCGGGCGCCGGCTCTTCGGTGTTGTCCTTTTGCGCGACGGCAAAGACGAGTCGATCTCCCTTGAGGGCCGCCTCGATTGCGCGCAGGGTGCCCGGGCGACCCGCCGCAATCGGAGCGGTGAGCCCCGGGAAGATGACCGTCCCGCGGAGCGGGAGGACGGGGAGGGTCTGTCTATTAGCCATTCGCGAGAATTCCTTGGATCGGAAGGGTGCGTTGCATGGGATATCCCCCAGAAGCAAGGAGCGTTCCGTTCTGACTTACGACCTTTTGGCGGGGATTGCAACTTTAGCGTGCCGTACTGACGTAGGGTCTGCCACGATACGTAGACTGGGTTCGGCGTTTGGTATCTGACCGTTCCAGACCGTATCTTTGCCGCTCCCGGTTTCCCCACTTAAGCCACACTCGTGAGCGATTCGCGCTTCTCACAATCCGACGCTGAACTGCAATCGCATATCATGCGAGTGCTGGAGACGCAGTACGACGTCGGTAAGGAAATTGGCCGCGGTGGCATGGGCATCGTGTACGGGGGTCGCGACAAGCGACTCAAGCGTCCCGTCGCGATTAAGCTGCTGCCGCCGGAGCTCGCGTTTCGTTCAGAGATTCGTATGCGATTCCTGCGCGAAGCCGAAATGGCCGCGCAGCTCTCGCATCCGCACATCGTGCCCATCTACAGCGTGGATGAGCGCGAAGGACTCGTCTACTTCGTGATGGCGATGGTCGAGGGCGAGAACCTCGGCACACGCATCGCGCGCCAGGGGCCGATTGCACCGGCGGAGTCGCGGCGCATTCTGCGCGAAGTGGGCGATGCACTCGCGTATGCGCATTCGCAGAACACCGTGCATCGCGACATCAAGCCCGACAACATCCTCATCGACGGCGCCACGGGGCGCACGATGGTGACGGATTTTGGTATCGCGCGCGCCGTGAGCGAAGGCAGCGATTCCAAATTGACGGCAACGGGCATCGCGATCGGCACGCCCGCGTACATGAGCCCCGAACAGTCGGCGGGTGATCGCGACATTGATGGGCGCACGGATCTGTACGCGCTCGGCATCGTGGCGTACCAGATGCTGTGCGGCGACTTGCCGTTCAATGCGACGAGTGCACCTGCGCTGTTGGTGAAGCACTTGAGCGAGAAGCCGGTGCCGATTGATCAGCGCGCACTGGTGCCGCCGGACTTGGCGCGCGCGGTGATGTTGTGCCTTGAGAAGAATCCCGACGATCGGTTTCCGACGGCGCGCGATTTTGTGCAGGCATTGGACACCGGCGTGGTGCCGCAGTTGCCGGTGCGCGCGGGTAGCGCGTA
>JAYUWY010000449.1:0-11964 GCA_043753285.1 Gemmatimonas sp.
GTCCCCGCCCTAGCCTCCCGGCGCTGCCTGGCTCGGGCCCACGATTGCCTTGGCGGCCCATCGATTCCATCCCCCGCACCACCAGTAACAAAAAGGCGACCCACCTGAGTGAGCCGCCATTATGGCCGCTTGCGCGAGCGCTTACGGAGCCGTCAGTGTGATCGAAACGGGAATCGTGTACGACCCTGGCTTGTCCAAAAGCCACGAATACTTGGAGCGCAGGTACAGCGTCTGGACGCTCGAATTGGTGGCAGCGCCTGAAGCCAGCGTGGTCAGCGTTCCAGAAACATCTGTGTACGGGCCGCCTGAGACGAGCCCCCACTGGAGGTCCGCACGCGGCTTGTCGGTCCGCGCCGTCGGCGGGCTGAAGCCCCAAAGCGTGGACGAGGACGAGATAACCAGGGTCCAGGCGGCGTTGGTACGGACCTCAAAACCGACGCTTCCCGGCGACCCAAAGCCCGTGTTGTACGACGTCTCGGTTGGGGCCGGCATCGATACCGTACTCGACGCCAGCGTCACGCGGGCAACCGTCGAGATCGTGATATTGATGGCCGCGCCAGCGGTGCCGCCGACTAGGCAGCTGGCAATTGCGGACACCGTGCAAGTCAGCTGGGCGGCCGCGGGGCGCGCGACAAGCACGCCAGCGGCGAGAGCGAAGCACAGTACGGTCTTGAAGCGGCTCACGGCGTCCCTCGCACGGCGCGGAAGGTCCCAGTGGTGCTGTTTGAGACCTGCACCCAGGCCCCCTCGATAGTATCGGCGACGAGCCGAGCGACGAAGCGGCGCGTGCCGCTGGGGAGCGTCACGTCAAAATCCACGTCCGACTCGCCAATCGCGCGCCCAGAGATCGGGCCGCCGACCATCACGACGCCACCGCCGCTGCTCGTCTCGTTCCACGTCGCTGAACCCGCAATCGCCTGACCCGTCTGCTCAGTGATAGCAAAGTTGCCCTCGAGGTTGAGATCTGGCGCTGCCTGGGTGCCGGTGAACTGCCAAGTGCCGCGCACGTCAGCGGCGTCCCCTTGGGGCGACGTGAGGTCGCAGGCAAGTGTGGCAGCCAGCAGAACTACCGCGAGGCGTCGCATTACTGACGTACCCCGCCGCCGCCGCCGCCGCCGCCGCCGCCGCCTGCGCCGCCACGACCGCTGCCGCGTCCACCGTCAATGCGGTTGGGCGGCGTGGTCATGCGCACATTGCGGCCGCGTAGCGTTACGGTAATCTCGCGAGTCACCTTGGGCGCGACTTCCGCCAGCACGCCTTCCTCCGCGCGCAGGGGTTCGACCAAGCGGCTGAAGTCAAAGCGGAATCCGTAGCGACCAGCCGGCACGTTCTCGAAGTGCACGTCGCCGTTCTCCGTCACGCGGCCCACCCACTCCATACCTTCGCCGTCGTGCAACCACACGCTGGCACGCGACAGATCAACCTGCGGCAGACGGCCATCGGCGTCCGCCGCCAGCGACATACGCACGACGAGCGTGCCCGTCTGCACCAGCGGAATGTCGCGGCGCTCGGACAAGTCGCGCGTGGCGCGCGGGCTGGGCACAAAACCTTCGGGCAAGCCAAGCGGATCAACCTGCAAACGGCCGCGCACACCGGCCGGAATGCGATACACACCGTCGGCTTCCGTCACGATGCGCACACCAGCTTGACGCAACACCACACCGGGAACACCGCGCTCACCCGCATCGCGCGTAGCGTTGCCATTCAAGTCTTCAAACACCACGCCGGATACGCGCTGCAAGCGCTGCGGCACGAAGATCGTCGTGGAAGTGCTCAAGCGAAGCGCGCCAATCCACTGCGCGCGACCCTGCGCATCGCGGAAGAACGGATTGCGTTCCACCGTCGCAATAAGATCCACGCCGCCGGGCAACTGCGTCGTGGCCGACACCATCGTCGAAACGAGCGCGCGCTGCAACTCGCTCGCCGAGTATCCCACGCGCGAGAAGAACGTGATGTTGCGCTGCGCACCGATGGGCATGCGCAGGCCGCCGAGCGATGCAAACGCGCTCTGCGACTGCTGCGGAATGCCGAGTCCTGCGCCCGTGCGCGTGAGCGTCGTGCCCAACGAGAGCTGCGACGAGCCAAACACCCCGCGCGATGCGCTGACTTCGGCTTCTTGCTGCAGCACGCGCTGAGAGCTGACGTTGCCGCTAAACAACTCGGTCTCGCGTGAGAGCACGCCGAAGCGTGCATCCGACGTCATCGTCCAGTTGCCCAGCGGATATCCGACACCGACGCCGATGCTGCTCTGCGACGAACCGAACCCGCCGACCAACGTGCCCGAGCTCTTCGTGTTGAACGAGGAGTTTTGCAACTGGGCCCGCAACACCGTGCGATCGTTCACACGAAAGCTCTGTGCCAACGAAGCGGAATGATTGCGCATCTCGCCAATCGCCGGACTTTCATCCTGCGTGGCGAACAAGTTGCCGCTGAGCGTGAAGCGATCGCTAAAGTCGCGACGCGCTTCGGCTTCAAGCGTGTTGGTGCCGTTCGCGAAGGCGCGACCGCCACCCGGCGCGTGCGCATAGCGCACGCGGTAATAGTTGTTGTCACTATCGTGCGTGGCCTGCACGCGCGCGCCAATGCCCGACTCGCCAAACGATGAGCGCATCGCGACGCCGCCGTCGAGCACCAAGGAGCCCCACACATTGGAACGCCAATCGGCGCCAACGGACGTGAGATCGCGCAGCGTCATGCCGGCGCCCGTCTCGCGCAATTGCGACGCGGACAGACCCAGGCGACCGATGCCCGTCTGCTGCCAATAGCCGCCACCCAAATGCTGACCACCGCGATCATCGCCACCAAACGGGCGCGAGACCACCAGTCGCGCTTCACGGCCGTTGCGACCGTACGCCGTCTGCCCACCGACGCCCACGACATACTGACCCGTGAGATCGCCGATGCTCATCGACGTCGAACCAAACTGCGATGTCCATCCGCGACCAGACACCGAGGCCTGCACAGGAACACCCACTGCACCAATGCCGGCGAGACCAAGTCCGCTGCCGCCATTCTGCGTGGACACCGGCATGACCGTGAGCATCAAGTGCGTGCTGTCAGCAATCGGTCCAACGATGGAGAATCCCGTTGCCATGCCCTGCGCGCCGCGCGTCGCCGCCGCGGCAACGAAGGGACGCAGTTCAAGACCAGGGCCCGTAACTTCGCGATCTTCAACCTGCAGTCGTGCGTGCGCCGTGGCGAGCACGGTAGAGTCGCCAGCGGCGGCGCGCGTGGCCGTCGTTCCAACGAGATACTCGCCGCCTTCGGCAATTGCTGGAATCGCGAGGCGGAACGTCACGTCCTGGGTGGTGAACGGTTCCACCGACACCGTAGTGGTGAGCGACGAGCGCACCACCCAACCAGACGGCGCATCGACTTTCAACTTCACGCGCTCGGCAGCGTTGCCGAGATTCTGCACGCGATACGTGACTTCGAGGCGATCGCCCTGACGCAGCTGCTGGAACATCGGCGGCGCGATGACGCGGATGACGCGCACGGCGGGCACGCGCAGAATGATGGGCACGACGAACGTGCGCCCATCAGCCGCGCGGAAGATGACGTCAGCGACGTCGAGCAATCCCACGCGCGCATCAGCGGGTACGCGCAGCGTGAGCATGACTTGACGACGACCGCCACCGACGAGTTCGCCGTCGAGACGTCCGAGCACTTCTGTGGGGCCGCGCATTTCAACGCTGTACTGCACGAGGTTTACGCCCTCGAGCTCAAACGGCACGGCGACCGTGAAAGTCACCAACGATCGCGGCGCACCCGAGATGGACAGCGGGTTGAGGCGCACGACAGTCGGCACGAGCGGCTCATACGCACGCGCGGGCGCAGCGATGGCCGAAGCCATCACCAACGCACAGAGCGCGGCGCGAAGCATCTTCACGGTGCGGCGACCACCAACTGGAACTCCAACGTGTACGCCGTCGGACCGCTTGGCGGATCTGTTGCATACGCGAGCGCGTAGCGGAACACCACGGAGTTGCCCCAGGGATCATTCACGCCGTCGATGGTCGCGGTGCGCGTTTCGATATCGGCGAAGGTGGTCGTCAGCGGGTTCCACACGCCGAGGTCGTTGCGGCGCCACTCAATGCGCCCAAAGGCGCCGGTGCAGGCCGGACCGCAGCGCACTTGGACAGTCGTCACACGCGTCGGCAATGCACCGCCGGCGTTCGTCGTGAGGTCCACCGTGAACGACACCGTGCCTACCGTGACGCTGCCGGCATCAAAGGCCGTCGTCGTCGTGCCCGTGACCGTCATCGGCAAGCCGGTGACGGTGAGGACCGTACGACGGTTTTGTGCCGCGAGGGCCGTCGAACTCCCGAGGAGTGCGACCGCGACCAGAAGTCCGCGCCCGCGAAGGAACCACGTGAGCCGCGACATCACGGAATCTCGAAGTCGACTTGGGTCGCATGCACTTCATCATCGCCCGAGTCGAGCAGGACGATGGCAGCGTAGCGACCGCGCGGGAGCGTAGGAACGCGCACAATGAAATCACGGATAGCGCCCGGCGTGAGATATCCCACGGGACCCGTGATCTGTTTCACCAACTGCGTGGACTCGTCGCGAATTTCAATCGTCGAGTTCACAATGAGATGCGAGGTGCCAGAATTCTCGTAGCGCACGGCGATGTCGCGCACGAGGACGGAGTCGCTCTTCGCGACGCCAGGTGTCACTGCTGCGTTGTATGTCTCGACGTCGGCGTACACGACTTCGCCACTCGCCTGTTCTTGCGCGCGGTGCACATACACCTTCACGCCGTTCAGGATGGTGAGCTCAGCGGTGGCTTGTGCGCCAGCGACGGTAATCGGAGGACGCACCGGCTCGATGAGCACAATGCCCCAGCAGCCTTCGTCCGCGACACCGGAGGAACGATAGGTGAGCCGAACGAAATCCGTGCTGCGCGGCGGCAGCTGCAGCGTCAACGGAAAAATCGAGAGACGATCCTTGCAGCTCGACGCGTGCGTACCTACATCAACGAAGACGTTGGTGCCGAGCGAGTCGCGATACCAATCCTTCAATGTGATGCGCACCTGCTGCACTGAATCGGATTCATTGCGCACTGCGATGGCCTGCAGCACCGAATCGCGACCGAGCTTGAGATGCGTTTCCAACTCATCCACGGCAATCTGCGCCGTGAGGTGAGAGAGCGGGGCCGCGAGGAGCCCGGCGGTCGCTGCCAACAGGCAGAGCGACCGACGGACTTCTCGCCACGAGCCAAAGCGCGAGCGCATTAGCGTCGTCCCTTTTCCCTGGGCGCCTAATTACGGCGCGGTGATCGTGAGTGCGAGCGGCAACGTGTACGTGCCGGCGCGCAACTTGGTCAGATCGCTCGGCGGAAACACCGAGGCAACGCAGAGCGAAAGCGTCGGCGCGTTGAGCGGGCCCGTCGGGATGCCGCTGAGCGCCTGCGCGCCACCGGAGAACGCGGTGTAGCTGTCTGCAGTGCACGAGCCGGCAGCTTCAACCTTGAAGCCGTAGTCGCCGAATGCACGCGTGTTGCCAGCAACCGCAGTCGCGGTGCCGGAGAGCGCCGAGGCGGTCACGGTCAATGCAACGTTGCCAACGTTCGAGCGGATGGTCAACGGAAGTGCGGTGTACGTCGAGTCAACAACGGCGGCCGTGAAGAAGGCATCCCAGTCAGCGATGACGTCGAGTGACAGCGTTCCAGACGCAACGGACAAGAACGAGATGTTCGGGATAACAAGGTTGGCGTTGACTGCAATGGGGCAGCCAGCACCGTTCACGCCGGCGATACGCGTGCAGGTGAGCTGAGCATCAGCGGTGGTCGCAGTCGCGGCGACGAGCGCCAGGCCAGCAAACAAGCGAGTGATCGTACGGGACATCGAGGAGCTCCTAAGTGGGAAAAGGGGTTGACCTACAGGTACTAGACTACAAACACGACACTGGTTCACAAAACGACACCGTCACATTGTATCGGACAGTCAGGGCCATTCCTTGCTGCTTCTATAGAGACCCAGTCCTTGACGACGTCCAAAGGCACTGGTCACAACCGAGGCGCGTGTGCAAAACTACTTCCGCAATATCACCAGTTTGCAAACTCCATGCCAGCGTATCCACTTTGTACATAATGACTTACGTCACAGTAACGTTTTCGAACGAAATGCCGTGTCGTAAATGCTGACATTGCATACACTTAACACACCGAAATGTTTCTATACGGCGTAAAGTGTTGTGATATATAGCGATAGGTGCCGTCACAGCGTGATACTCCCGAACCTCACTGTCGCGAGATGTACCAGTCGCGCTACGCGCATTCCGCCACGACCGTGGCACAGCGAGAAAGCTTTGGCGTGCGGGACTCCAAAAGTCGCCGCTACGGCTCCGCTAGTACTCGCGCGAACGCCAGCGAGTTGGTCGGCGCACCGAACTCCACAGGAGACGCGCCGCGGCGGCCAGATCCGCCAGCGGCGACAGCCACCATGTCACGCCGCGCCGCTCGTATGACGGTGCAATGCCCAGCAGCAGCGACCAGCGCAGCGCAAGGAGCACCGCCGTCGCTACAACGAGCAATGTGCGCGCAGCACTCATCGGTATCGCGCTCCACCACACACCCAGCGCGATGATGAGCGGGAGTTGCAGACCTTGCGCGAGTAACACGAAGACCGCGTCCCACGCTTGGCGCAGTGCATTCGTCGCGTCTTTCAGATCCAGCGAGCGACCCCACTCTCTCCACATCTGCGGCAGACCGCTATACGCGCGCACGCGGTACAGTAGCGCACCATCAAGAAAGCCCACGCGCACACCGCGCTGCGCGAGATGCCGCGCGAGACTCACATCCTCCGCGAACGACGCCTTCACGCGCTCGTAGCCGCCGAACGAGAGCACCGTTTCGCGCCGCACGAGAAAGCACTGGCCATTCGCCATCACGCGATCAGCACGCACGCGCGGATCACCCGCTGCGCCATGCCGGTACACGAGCGTCACCAACAACGCCGGCTGCACGAAGCGCTCCGCTCTGGTTTGCTGCGCAAATCGCGGCGCAAATGACACCACATCAAATCCTTCGCGCTCCGCGACCGCGACCACGGCCGCCGCGCAGCCAGGATTCGCTTCCGTGTCTGCATCCATCCCCAACACCCACGGCTGTGCGGCTTGCTCAAGCCCGTACTGCAACGCCCACGCCTTACCAATCCACCCCGCAGGCAGCGGCGGATCAGTGAGCAATCGAATGCGCGCATCGCTCACCGCCGCGGCGAGTACCAACTCGCGCGTGCCATCCGTGGAGCCAGAGTCCACCACCAATATCTCGCGCACCGGTGCGCCCTGCGCCTGTAGTCCGCGCAGGCACGGTGCAATGCGGTGCGCTTCGTTGAGCGTGGCCACGACCACGCTCAGGCCGGCGTCGTAGCCCTCCACGCGCGGCGCCTCCGCGGGACGGCGATGCCGTCCTGCCGCCAAGCGGCGAAACACGAGGACCGCGAGGGCCGTCTGGAGGAGCGCGAGCGCAACGATCATATGGAGCGAACGAAGTTGTGGCCGAAAGGTTCGCGCAACTCGACTCAACCGCCTTCAAACCCCGACCGCCCCCAACTTGTCTCAATGGGTGTCGCGGGTGAACGTTGGAAACCCTTCTTGCTGAGTGTGCCTGATGCGTCGTCTTCTGTCTGCCCTCTTGCTCGTCGCGAGCACTGCGTCCGTCGCGGTCGCACAGTCTGCCGAACGGCACGCATTGAGCGGCGAGCGCGTGGCGGTGTGGAATCTCGCGGGCCGCACGGAGATCGTGGCTGGTAGCGGCCGCGAAGTCATCGTGGAAGTCACGCGCGGCGGCGACGACGCGGCGCGCCTCACCGTTGAGGCCACGGCGGGCCGACTCGTGGTGAAGTATCCGGGCCGCAGCGTGGAGTATCGCGGTCGCACCGACTCGCATCGCTACGAAGTGCGGTTGAGCGTGAACGAAGACGGCACATTTTCCGGCGGGTGGGACGACGACAGCGACGGGCGCTCGGTTCGTATTAGTTCCAGCGGCGGCGGACTTGAGGCGTATGCAGATTTGCGCATCCAAGTGCCGCCGGGTCAGCGGATTGCCGTGAACATCGGCGTGGGCGAGATCGAAGCCACCAACGTGAACGGCGAGATTGAACTGCGCACCTACGCCTCGCCGATTCGTGGGCGCGGACTGCAGGGCCGCCTGTCGGCGCGCACGGGCTCGGGTCGCGTGGCGCTGGAGAACGTGACGGTCGATCGCGCCCAGGTCTCCACGGGGTCAGGCAGCGTGGAACTCACGGGCGTCAAAGCCGACGAGCTGCGCGTGAGCACGGGGTCGGGCAGCATTGACGGGCGCGACGTGAACGCCGCGCGATTGGATGCGAGCACGGGCTCGGGCGGCGTGCGCATTGATGCATTGACGGCCACGGACGTGCGCGCATCGACCGGATCTGGCTCCATTCGCCTCGCGCTCACGAAAACGCCGGGAGACATCACCGCGCGCACGGGCTCAGGCAGCGTGTCCCTCGTCCTGCCGGCCGATGTGACCGCCGACTTGGACATTCGCACGGGCTCCGGCGGCATCTCCACAGACTTCCCCGTCACGATGGAGCAGATGCGCCGCAACGAGATGCGCGGGCGCATCGGCACGGGCCCGGGCGCGCGGATTCGCGTGAATACGGGCTCGGGCAGCGTGCGACTGATTCGCGAGTAGCGCCTCGCTCGTGCTCCGCTAGCCCTGGTTCTTGCGGTTCGGAGTGGGGGGAGTGATTGTCCCTAATCACCTTTAGCCCCCATCTCCGATGCGAGTGCGTGTTGCGATTGCAGCGTTTTCTTGGGCTGTTGCCGGACTGTTCACAACGACGGTAGCCGCCCAAGGGCGAGGCCGCGCGCTAGCAGCCACCGCTGCCTCGACGACTGACTCCAGCCTCGTCGACTTCACGGCACTCACATTGCGCAACATCGGTCCATCGCGCGGCGGTCGTTCCGTCGCCGTGAGCGGCGTGCGCGGTATGCCACTCACGTACTTCGCGGGCTACACGGGCGGCGGACTCTGGCGCACCGACGATGCCGGCATCTCGTGGCGCAACATCTCTGACGGATTCTTCCGCACCGGCAGCATCGGTGCGATTGCCGTCGCCAACTCGGATCACAACGTCATCTATGTGGGCAGCGGCGAGCACGCGATTCGTGGGCAGTCGTCCACGTACGGCGATGGCATGTACAAGAGCACGGACTTTGGTCGCACGTGGGCGCACAGTGGCCTTGAGACCACGCGACAGATCGCCGCAGTGCGCGTGCACCCGACGGATCCCAACATCGTCTACGTCGCCGCACAGGGCGATCGCTGGCAAGGCTCCACCGACCGCGGCGTGTATCGCTCCACCGATGGTGGCGTGACGTGGTCGCTGATCTTGAAGGGACAGAATCCCACGAGCGGCGCGAATGATCTCTCAATGGATCCCACCAACCCGCGCATTTTGTACGCGTCGTTCTGGGATCATCAGCGGCAGCCGTGGTACGTGCGCTCCGGCGGCGCAGGCAGCGGCATTTGGAAGTCGATGGATGGCGGCGACACGTGGACGCGGCTCACCTCTGGATTGCCCGCACTGATGGGCAAGATTGGCGTCGCGGTCTCCCCAGCGAATCCCGATCGTGTGTTTGCGATTGTCGAAGCCGAGGCGGGTGGCCTCTATCGCTCAGACGATGCGGGCCGCACGTGGCGTCGTCATTCGCCGGACCGTCTGATTCAGTCGCGCTCGTGGTACTACATGAAAGTCATCGCGGATCCCAAGAACGAAAATGTGGTGTGGGTGATGAACGCGCCCGTGATGCGCTCCATCGATGGCGGCGTGACGTTTGCCACCGTGAACGCTCAGCACGGCGACAATCACGCGCTGTGGATTGATCCCGACGCCCCGGAGCGTCTGATCAACGGCAACGACGGCGGCGCGAGCATCTCGCTCGACGGCGGCAAGAGCTGGAGCTCGCAGGAGAATCAGCCCACCGCGCAGTTCTATCACGTGACGGTGGACGATCGCTTCCCCTACCGCATCTACTCGGGGCAGCAGGACAACTCAGCGGTCGTCATCAAGAGCCGCGGTGATGGTGGCAGCATCGAAGTGCGCGACTGGGACAACACCGCCGGCTGCGAGAGCGCCAACATTGGCGTGAGTGGCCGCGAGCCGCGCTTTGTGTACGGCGGTTGCTATCAGGGCATCATCGACGAGCTCGATCAAGAAACGGGAATGACGCGCTCAATCATGGCGCACGCGGCGATGAATCTCACGGAGCGCACGGACAGCACGAAGTATCGCTTCAACTGGACAGCACCTATTCGCGTCTCGCAGTACGACGCGCAGACGATCTACTACGGTGGCAACGTGTTGTTCCGCACGCGCGACCGCGGCACCACGTGGGCGCCGATCTCGCCGGACCTCACGCGCAACGACAAGGCGCGTCAGGGCTGGGGCGGCGGTCCCATCACGAACGAAGGCGCGGGCGGCGAAGTGTACGGCACAATTGTCGTCATCGCCGAATCGCCGCACGATGCACGCACAATCTACACCGGCTCTGACGATGGTCTGATTCAGAAGACCACCGATGGTGGCGCGACGTGGACGAACATCACGCCCGCCGCCGCTGGCGATGGTCTTGTGAATGAGATTGAAATCTCGCCGCACGATGCCAACACGATTTACCTCGCGTTCCGAAAGGACCGCGTGGGCGACAACACGCCGCACATCTTCCGCTCCACCGACGCCGGCCGCACGTGGACACGTCATGTGGACGGGCTGCGCGCTGGTGAAGCGGTGCGCGTCGTGCGCGAAGATCCGGTGCGTCGCGGCATGCTCTACGCGGGCACCGAGACTGGGTTGTACTTCTCGCTCGACAACGGCGCGCGTTGGCACTCGATGACGACCTTCCCCAAGGTGCCGGTCACGGATATTGAAGTGCGCCACGACGACTTGATTCTTTCGACTGAAGGTCGCGCGTTCTGGATTCTCGACGACTTGCTGCCACTGCGCAGCGCGGGCACGGCGATACCTGCCAATGGCGTGCAGCTGATTGGTTCGCGCGGCGCCTTCCTCACGAGCGGCGGCGGTGGCGGTGGCCCGGCCACTCGCGTGGGTCGCAATCCCGACTACGGCGCCACGGTGCACTTCCGGCTTGCCCGAGCGGATTCCACCACGAAGATCTCGCTCGACATCGTCAACGAGCGCAATGAGATTGTGCGCACGTTTAGCAACACGGGCACCGGACGCAATCGCATTATCGCGCGCACGGGTCTCAATCGCCTGGTGTGGGATCTCCGGCACACAGGTCCCACGGCGCTACCCAATGTGGTGCTCTTTGGCGCACCGCCGAGCAATGCGGGTCCGCGCGTCGCCGCCGGTCGCTACACCGCGCGTCTCACCGTGGGCACAGAAGTGCAGTCGACCGCATTCGACGTGAAGCGCGATCCGCGCTTGGCGCCTGCAGAACCGCGCGTGCTCGCGGAGCGTGATTCCATTGCACGCCTGCTCAACACACGCATCGGCGAAATGCACGATTACGTGCTGCGTCTGCGCGATATTCGCACACAGGTGACAGGCATTGTCACGCGCACCGCGGACCACGCACAAGCCGACTCCGTAAAGTTGTTGGGCGGACGCGTGACGGGCGGCGCTGATCGTCTGGAGCCCAAGCTCACCACGAAGGCCGGTAACGGACAGGACATCATCAACTACGCCAACGGCCTCAACGGCCAGTTTGGCTTCCTACTCGGCAACGTGGAAGAGCACCCTGAACTCACGCAGCCGGTTCGCACACGCGTCGGAGAAGTTGAAGCACTGTGGGTTGCGCTGCGCACCGAGCTCGAGACGTTTGAGAGCACACATCTCTCCGCGCTGAATGCGTTCTTGCAGCGCAACAGCTTGCCTGGTGTGATTGTGCCGGCGCTCAAGCGCCCTGCACCGATCATGTGATGCGAGTAGCCCTTGGTGTTGCACTAGTGGCGGTGCTCGCGGCCTG
>JAYUWY010000450.1:0-2742 GCA_043753285.1 Gemmatimonas sp.
TGACGAAGGCCGAGCCGGCGTTTGCTGGACTCAGCTATGAAGGACTTGGCCTCTACGGCGCGCAGTTGGTTGGCTCGCCGGCAGGAGCGGCCTAATGGATCAGAGCCAGTTGCCGGTGGGCTTCTTGCCCTTCATGATCTTCACAGTCATCAAGATGCTGACGATCTTCACGCTCTACATGGTCGTGGTGGCGTACTCGACCTTTGCAGAGCGAAAGATCTCGGCGTGGATTCACGATCGCATTGGTCCAAACCGCGTGGGCCCCTGGGGCTTGCTGCAGGTGGCGGCCGACGGCATCAAGAACTTCCTCAAGGAAGAGACGATGCCCGGCGGCGTGGACAAGCCGTTGTTTGTGCTCGCACCGGCCATCGCATTCACTGCTGGATTGACGGCATGGGCCGTGATTCCGTTTGGCGCGCCGGTCCCGACGCCGTGGGGCGTGGTGGACTTGGTCGTCGCCGACATGCCGATTGGCTTCCTGTTCACGCTCGGTATCACATCGTTGGGCATCTACGGCATCGTGATCGCCGGCTGGTCATCCAACAACAAGTACTCGCTGCTCGGCGGTCTCCGCGCGTCGGCGCAGATGATTAGCTACGAGATCGTGATGGGCATGGCCGTCATCTGCGTGCTCTTGGTGAGCGGCAACGTGTCGCTCAACGCCATCATCACGCAGCAGCAGACGATGGGCTGGAACGTGATGGTGCTCTCGGTGGCCTGCTTCCTCTTCATGGTGTCGGCGTTCGCGGAAACCAATCGCGTGCCGTTCGACATGCCGGAAGCGGAATCGGAACTCATCGCTGGCTATCACAGCGAGTACAGCGCGATGAAGTTCTCAATGTTCTTCATCGCTGAGTATGCCAACATGCTCACGGTGAGCGCGATGTTCGTGACGCTGTTCTTGGGCGGCTGGGACATTCCGTTCACGCAGTGGGACAACACTGGCGCCTACTCGCTGGTAAAGGGTTTGGCGACGTTCGGCATGTTCGTGACGAAGGTGCTCTCGTTCATGTTCTTCTTCATGTGGATTCGCTGGTCACTGCCGCGCTTCCGCTACGACCAGCTGATGTCGCTGGGCTGGAAGGTGTTGCTGCCCGTCGCACTCGTGTACTTGACGCTCATCTCGACACTGATCGTGGTGCTCGACAAGGCCGGCGTGGGTCGCGGCGCGAAGTTTGGTTGGATCATGGGCGCCGTGAACTTCGTGCTCGTGATTCTGATGTTCGTCGTGCTCGACCGCGGCCGCTTGATTAGCCCGGCATCGGGCCGCTTGAGCCCGGACGACATTGAACGGCTCCGTCGTCGCGCGCCTGCGCGCGCGACGCTGACTCCCGAGGAGATTCGCTGAAATGGCGATTAATGTGAAAGTGATGGATCGCCCGGTCGGCGAGGTGAGCTACATTCGCGCCACGATCTCCGGTCTCGGTCTGACGTTCAAGCACATGGTCAACCCGCACAAGGTGACCGTGCAGTATCCCGACGAGCGTTGGGACATCTCGCCGCGTTGGCGCGGCACGCATCGCATGCTCACCACCGAGACTGGTGCAGCCAAGTGCGTCGCCTGCGGACTGTGCCCGACGGTGTGCCCGGCCAATTGCATCAAGCTCGTGCCGGGCGAAGACGAAGCAGGGAATCGTTATCCGCTCGTGTTCGAGATTGACGAATTCCGTTGCATCTTCTGCGGCTACTGCCAGGAAGTGTGTCCGGAGGAAGCCATCCACATGGGACGGCACTACGAGAACGCGGAGTTTAGCCGCTCCAAGTTCGTGTATGACCTCGAGCGCTTGACCGCGCAGACGCACCCGGTGAGCACGCTGTGGGATCCGGCTGATCCGCGGGGAGAGTAAGCAATGAATAATGAGTTCTTCCCGCTCTTCTATTCGTTTCACTTCTATCTGTTTGGATTGCTGGCTCTGGCCTCGGCGCTGTTGTTCGTGACGCGCAAGAGCCCGGTCGCTGCCGCGCTGTGGTTGGTGAACGTGATGTTCTGCCTCGCCGCGATTTACGTGTTGCTCGATGCGCAGTTCATCGGCGCCATTCAGATCTTGGTGTACGCTGGTGCCATTATGGTGGTGTTCTTGTTCGTCGTTATGTTGCTCAACCTCGGCAAGCCTGAGGATGTGAGCGACATGCGCGGCAAGTTCCCGCGCATCGCCGCAGGCTTTGTGGGCTTGGCATTGCTCGCTGAGATCATGGTGTTGGCGCGTGCCAAGTATTCGGCGCAGCTCGTGTTGCCTGTGCCCGCTGGCACGCAGACGGTGACGGAGACTGGTGGCGTCATTGGCCCCATCGCGCAGGTGTTGCTCAACGATCAGGTACTTGCGTTTGAACTGGCCTCGATTTTGTTGCTGACGGCAATTGTTGGCGCCGTAATCATTGGCCGTAAGAGGAGCTAACCCGATGCTCGCTGAATCACTCGCGCTGTCGGCGGCGCTCTTCACGATCGGTGTGATCGGCGTGCTGACGCGCCGCAACGCCATCATCCTGTTCATGTGCGTTGAGCTCATGCTCAATGCGGTCAATCTGTCGTTCGTCGCGCTGAGCAAGCTGTATGGCGCAAGCGGACAGGTCTTTGTGCTCTTTGTCATCACCGTGGCCGCTGCAGAAGCGGCCGTGGGACTCGCGATTGTCATCGCGATCTTCCGCCACCGCCAGTCGGTGGACCTCGATGACATCAACCTGCTGAAGGGCTGATGATCCAGACTCCACATCCCGAGACGGGCCATCCGTTGGCGGACACCG
>JAYUWY010000451.1:0-2741 GCA_043753285.1 Gemmatimonas sp.
CCTCAATCAACAACGCCGTTTCTCGTTTCGGTCAGTCCAAGCGCGCCATAACGGCGCGTGCTGGCTAGCCCCCGCTGCTCTGCGGGCGTTGCGTGCCCAGGAGATCGCCATCGCGGATGTCACGATGGACCGGTTTGAGGCGGTGATGCAACGGGCAAGGGTTCGCGTCGCCGCAGTAGCCCTGCCACAGGAGACAGGACTCGAGATTCTCGTTTGGTTCAGCGGCCTCGAGAACTTCGCCGATGCTGACGCGCGCCGTCGATCGCGCAAGCGTGTAACCGCACCCACGCCCGCGCCCGCTGCTTGGTCTCTCGATGCTTCTCAGCCGAGAGTTCGCTTCCCCCCACGCGGATTCGGCACGTCACGGGCGGCCATCCGGGCAACGGTCGTCTGCGACAAGAAGGCCGTCATACGGTCGGCAATCGGTTTCCAAGTCTCGTGCACCTCGCAGGCAGTCGCGGCGCTGCATCGCTTCCCGCCGAGAAAACACTCGCGGTAGCGTTTCGGTGAATCGAAGGGTGCCACGACCTCGCCGAGCGAGAGCGCATTCGCCGCGCGCTTCAGCCGGAACCCTCCGCCCCGACCGCGCCGCGACTGCAGAATGCCGGCCGCCACCAGTTGGTGCATCAACTTCGACAAATAGTTGGCCGGGAGTTTCAGTTCGTGGGCGAGATCCGCCGCTTGGGCCCACGTATCGGGCGGTAAGTGCGTCAACCGCACGGTGACGCGCAGCGCGTATTCGGCAGATTGGTTTAGCACGGCGACCTCTCGGTGTTTATGGCAAGCGCAGTTGCAGGCGCCCGTCCACCAGCGAGACGAGCGCAACAGCAGATTCGACAATCGTCACGGTGGTGTCGAGCAGGAGTTCGCGCGGCACCGCGCCTCGACTGAGACTGGTTGAATCCATTGGCGCGTCCGCCGGTTCCACGCGAGAGAATTGCACGACGAGGTGTCTGCGCCCAGGTTGCAGGGCGAATTCATCGAGCGCGAAAATGGCGCGGTCCTTCCGGAGGCCGCCACCCTCGAGCACGATGTCCGCGGTGGGAACACCGTCAACAACCACGCGTAACCGATACGTCGCCGAGCTGCCGCTACATTCGCGCGCCTGCCGCATATGTGCCGGACGCGCAGCCAGCTCGGCCTCGCTCAGGACGCGACATTCCTCGATGCGTTCGGGGCGAGCCACCCACGACACGCGCAGCATCGCAGCCTCGGCACCGTACCACGGCACGGGCAGCGCCGAACTCGCAGCTAATCCCCATCCCGCGGCGCCTAACAAGAGCACGAATACCGCACGGCGAATCCACGTCATGACACACCTGCCTCGTCTTCGAGTGTGTCACAGAGCAAGCGAAGGTCAATGTCCTCTTCTATCTCCGGGCGGTCGAGCGCGACGACCGCATCGACGAAAGACGTAAACTCGGCGACGGTGACATCCGCGCGTCCGGCCGGGGCCGTTGAAAGCCGCACGCGGCGTCGATCCACTCGCGCCTGCAGCTCGGCCTCGCGATCGTGGAACATACGGAGCTCCGTCCACTTGGGACCTTCGCGAGCCGCGCAGTCGCGCGGTGGGCAACCGGCAACGAACACACCGCTCGCACCCTGCCGTAGCAGCAACTCGATGACAGAAGTGTGCAGCGTGCCGACGCAGGGCACCTCGTGCAGCTGCGCTCCGGCAGCTGCGAGCCGCGTGCGCAGTGCAACGTCGGTTTGTCCGCAATACACGGCGACGATTCGCGCCGCCGCGTCGGCGTGGCGGAGCAGTGGCACGAGCTCGGCGCGCGCGTGCGCGAGTTGGAATCGCCCAGTACGCCCCTGCGGACCCACACCCATCGGGGGACAAGACGCAGCGCAGATGCCGCAGCTCACGCAGAGCGCGGGATCCACGAGCGCGACTAGCGTCGGCCGGTCATCGTCGCGCGGCACCATGGTGATAGCGCCCCACGGGCAATCTTGCGTGCATTGGTCACAACCGGTGCAGAGCCGTGGATCTACCACGCTCGGCGCGAAGGATCCCGTGCGCGGACGGCGCGTGAACAGGGGCACGGAGATCGCCGCAAGGATGCCGAGCAGCGCGAGCGACCAGACCACCCGCGGCGCGGCGCGTTCAGCAAGCGGAATCCACCACGTGGTGGAAATGTTCAGCGGCGTCGTGTGCGGCAAGTGCAACGCGTCGGCGGCGGGGCCGAGAGGCGCAGGCATCGCAATGGCGAGCACGAGGAGCCCCATCGTGATGCCCCAGCGCAATTGCCGCGGCGGTGCGAGCACCGGACGCGCCACCTTCGACACATGCAACCACAGCCCCACGCCCATCGCCAAGGGCAGGCCGATGTGCACGAAGAGATTAATGAAGAAGAACGCCGACGGAATCGTGCGATCACCGGCGAAGATTCGGCTCACGGGCTCTGAGAGCACGGGCAGCACGTCGAAGAGTCGAGCGCCGGCGAGCGCGACGCGTTGGCCAAGTGTGTCCCAGGCCATCACGAAGCCGGTCCACGCGCAGGCAAGGCCCACACCGACAAGCGCCACACCAGAAATCCACGCGCGAGATCGCGCACCCCAGCTGCGACTTTGGCCAAACACGCGCAGCGCGTGGACGACGGCCGCCACGACGAAGAGATCAGTGGCGTAGCGATGCACGCTGCGCATCCAACTGCCAATCCAAAGATCATCCGCGATGGCTTGAACAGACGCGGCGGGCGCGCCGACTCGATAAAACAGAATGAGATACAAACCAGTGA
>JAYUWY010000452.1:0-5373 GCA_043753285.1 Gemmatimonas sp.
CGCCTGATGCAGGTGACGCGCAGTTTCTTGAGCGCTGACGGCTATCTCGAACTCGAGACGCCAATTCTCACCAAGCCCACGCCCGAAGGCGCGCGGGACTTCTTGGTGCCGAGCCGCATGCATGCGGGCGAGTTCTTCGCGCTGCCCCAGTCGCCGCAGATATACAAGCAGTTGTTTATGTGCGCGGGTTTCGACCGCTATTTCCAGATTGCGCGTTGCTTCCGCGACGAGGATTTGCGCGCCGATCGCCAGCTCGAGTTCACGCAGATTGACATCGAAGCCTCATTCATCACGCGCGAAGACATCATCGTGATGGCGGAAGGATTGATCAAGTCGCTGTGGAAGGAAGGCGGCGTGGAGATCACGACGCCGTTCCCGCGCATGAGCTACGCCGACTCCATGGAGCGTTACGGCTGCGATCGCCCGGACTTGCGATACGGTTTGGAGATTCGCGATTACACCGCGGCGTTTTCCTCGAGTGAGTCGGGCATCATTCAGTCCGCGGTTGCCGCGGGCGGTCGTGTGCGCGGCATCATCGTGCCGCAGTCCGCGGCGTGGAGTCGCAAACAGGTGGATGAGCTGGAAGCCATCGCGAAGGGCGCGGGGGCCGGCGGCCTCGTACGCCTCAAGTGTGCCGAGGGCAAGGTCGACGGTCCGCTCGCCAAGTTCCTCACTGCAGATGCGATTGCGGCGCTGGGTCTCGTAGATGGCGATCTCTTCCTCGGTGTGGCTGGTCTCGATCGTATCTCGAGCCCCGCACTCGATCGCGTGCGCCAGGAATGCGCCTCGCGACTTGGACTACAAGATCCAAACAAGCGCGAGTTCTTGTGGGTGCTCGACTTTCCGATGTTTGATCGCGATCCGGAGACGGGCGCGTTGGCAGCGGTGCATCACCCGTTCACGTCGCCCAACACCGAAGATGTTGCGGCACGCCCGAGCGAGCCGCACACGTGGCGCGCCTTTGCCTACGACTGCGTGCTCAACGGCACCGAGCTTGGCGGCGGTTCTATTCGTACGTCCAATCCGGCGGTGCAGTCGAAGATGTTCGAGCTGCTCGGCATCCCGGATGTAGCAGAGCAGGAGCGTCGCTTTGGATTCTTGCTTGAGGGACTCCGCGCCGGTGCACCGCCGCACGGTGGCATCGCGTTTGGTTTTGACCGCATCGCGATGATTCTTTCTGGCGCTGACTCGCTGCGCGATGTGATTGCGTTCCCCAAGACGACCGCTGCTCGTGCGCTGTTTGAAGGCGCACCGTCGGCCGTTCCCGCGCAGGATCTGTCGGACCTGCACATTGGTGTGGTGGAGCGATAATGACCGACGGCACGACGCATAGCGAGGCGCTTACCACAAAGCTGCCCACCGAGGGCTCTGATCTGTTGACGCTGGCTGGCGTCGCGGACAGCAACCTCGCGGAGCTGCAGCGCTTGTTCCCAGTGCGCGTGACGTTGCGCGCCGAACAGCTGATTATCACCGGCACGCCCGATGCGGTGGAGAAGGCAGCCGCGGTCGCGACGCGAATGATTGAACACGCCAAGCAGCGTCAGCCGCTCGATCCGGACGACGTGTTGCGATTCTCGATGGAAGGCCCCGCGCGCGATGTTGGCACGCCGGGTCGCATTGTGCTGCCGGGCATCCGGAAGGTCATCCAGCCCAAGACCAATGGTCAGGCTGAGTACATGCAGCAGATACTCGACAACGAGATTGTGATTGGCATCGGGCCTGCTGGTACTGGCAAGACGTATCTCGCCGTGGCTGCGGCCGTGGATGCACTGGCTCGTAAACGTGTGAAGCGCATCGTGCTCGCGCGTCCCGCCGTTGAAGCGGGTGAGTCGTTGGGCTTCTTGCCTGGCGACATGCAGGCGAAGGTCGATCCGTACTTGCGTCCGCTGTATGATGCGCTTGACGACTTGATGCCGCCTGAGCGCGTGGTGCGTGCGCTCGAAACGCGGGTCATTGAGATTGCGCCGCTGGCCTACATGCGCGGCCGCACGCTCGCCGACGCGTTTGTGATTCTCGACGAAGCGCAGAACGCCACGAACGCGCAGATGAAGATGTTCCTCACGCGCTTGGGCCTGAACTCGCGCGCGGTCATCACGGGCGACAAGACGCAGATTGACCTGCCCAAGCGCGAGGAGAGCGGCTTGCTGCAGGTGGAGCGCATTCTGCAGGGTATCGAAGGCATCGGCTTCCACTACTTCACGGAAGTGGACGTTGTGCGTCACCGCCTAGTGCGTGACATCGTGAAGGCGTACGCCAAGGACACGGGCTCGTGAGTCGCACGCTCGGTCCCAGCGGCCTTCGCGTCATCGTGAACACGGAAGGGCTGCGCATTCCGGTGGCGGCCGCGCGCATGCGTGATGCCGTGGAAGCCACGTTGCGTGCGCAGAAAGTGAAGAATGCGCTCGTGAGCATCACGTTGATGCGCCCCGCGAAGATGGCCGCGCTCAACAAGAAGCATCTCGAGCACAGCGGCGCGACCGACATCATCACGTTCGGATTTCGAGATCCTGCGGGCGCGGCGATTGGTGACATCTACATCTGTCCGAGCGTTGCAACCGCCAACGCCAAGCACTTTGGCGTGTCTGTGCGCGAAGAGCTGGTGCGGCTCGCGGTGCACGGTGCGCTGCACGTGCTTGGCCACGAGCATCCCGAAGGCGACGCGCGCACGAAGTCGCCCATGTGGAAGCTGCAGGAACGTCTCGTGAAGAAGGTGTTGACGGCGTGATCCTCCTCGCTGCGATGTTTGCGTTGGCCGCTGGCGCGCTCGCCGCACTCTGTGCGTTTGCGGACGGTGCGTTGCTTAGTCTCGATGGCGAAGAGCCTCCAAGTGATGCGCGCACGCGCTCACTGTTGGATCGTCGAGAGCGTGCGCATCGCGCGTTGGCGTTTGGCCGCATCGTCGCGCAGTTGGTCAGCGGTGCAGCAACGAGCGTTGCATTGCTTGCGACCGGCTGGCTGCCCGCCGCGTGGTTCTTGCCAGGGGTGGTCGTCGCTGGGATCGCGCTGCTCGGCATCACCGAAGTCGGCGCACGCGCCGCCGGCGATGCCGCCGGTGCCCGTGGACTTGCGCGCATTGGCAGTGTGGTCGAGGCGGTGGAGTGGTTGTGCGCGCCTGTTGTCGCCTTTGGGCAGTGGGCGGACGATGCATTGATGGCGTTGTTACCGCGTCCGGCGTTGGACGAGGACGATCATGATGACGCCGTAGAGCGCTTCCGCGAAGTCGTCGCTGCGGAGGCCGACGTCACGCCGCAGGAAGAAGTGCTCATCCACGGCGTGTTCTCGCTGGGCGATACCAAAGTGTCGTCCATCATGGTGCCGCGCGTCGATATCATCGGCGTAGATCGTGACACGCATTGGAGCGAAGTGGGCGATCGCGTGCGGAGTGCGCAACACGCTCGCGTCGTTGTCTACGACGGCACGCTCGACGAAGTCGTAGGCATTCTGTACGCCAAGGACTTGCTGCCAGCCCTGCTCGCTGACGAAGAGCCCGCCGGTGGATGGCAGGCGCTCGTGAAGCCGGCGATGTTCATCCCGGAATCGAAGACGGTTGAGTCGCAACTGCGCGAGTTCCGCTCCTCACGGCGCCACTTGGCAATTGTCGCCGATGAGTATGGGGGTACTGCAGGTCTCGTGACGCTCGAAGATGTGCTCGAACTCATCATTGGCGACATCCAAGACGAAGGCGACGCGGAGTTGCCGGACGTGGAGCGCGAAGAGGGCGGTCGCTTGTGGGTGGCGGCGACGGTGACGCTCGATGTGCTCAGTGAGATTACGGATCACGACTGGACGCGCGGCGACGTGACGACCGTTGGCGGCTTGGTGATGGAGATCCTCGGCCGCGTGCCGAAGCCTGGCGAAGCGCTCACCGTCGGCGGGTACAAGCTTGTGGTGGAACGCGTCATTCGTCGCCGCGTGCACCGCGTGTATCTCGAGCCGCTGGCGGCCGCGACGTCGGAGGCCCGATGACCTCGCTCGGTCCGCTGCTCATTCTCATCGGCATCGTCGCTGTGCTCACGACGGCCGCGACTGCGCTTCGCACCGTGAGCCGCATCTGGCTGCGCCATTGGGCCGAGCAACGTCTCGCTGGTGCCGGCACCGCGACGCTGTATCTCGACCGCCCGCAGCGTTTGCTCATCGCGGCAGGCACGGGCATCGCTGGCACGGTGTTCGCCCTCGGCGCGATTCTCGGTCTTCAGCAGGGAGATCGCGGTTGGTCGCTCGCGCAGCACTTGCTGGTCGCGACGCTGCTCCTGCTCGTGTTCGGACAGCTTGTGCCACGCGCCATCGCGCGTCGTTGGCCGGCGGAGTCTCTGCCGTTCACGCTGCCGTTGCTGCGCGTGATTGAAGGACTCACGCAGCCACTGGCCTCAGCGGCGATGCGTCTTGTGGAGCGTTTTTATGGTGCCTCCGCCGTGGAGCCTGAGACGCCGGCCGATGCGCTGGAGGACTTGCTGCGCGAAGGTGAGTTGGAAGGCGTCGGTGCCGCCGACGAGCGCGCGATTATCAGCGGCGTGGTGGAGTTTGGCGACACCCGTGTCGGCAAAGTGATGACTGCACGAGCGGACATTGTTGCGCTCGAACGCAGCGCGCGTGCCGATCAAGTGGCGGTGTTGGTCGCGCAGTCCAAGTACACGCGCCTTCCCGTGTACGACGGCACGATTGATCACGTGATTGGTCTCGTGACGAGTTGGGACGTCATTGCTCGTCCCGAGTCACCGCTCCGCGCTCCGCGTCCCGTGGCGTTCGCCACGGCGGACGAACGCTGCCACGCGCTCATGACGCGCATGCTCCGTGAGCGGCGCCATCTCGCCGTCGTGCGCGGCACAAACGGCGAGACGCTCGGCATCGTGACGCTCGAGGATCTCATCGAAGAGTTCGTGGGCGAGATTCAGGACGAGCACGACGATCCGGGTAGTGACTCATGAACCCGACACTGATTCCGCAGCTGTTTGAAGGCCGCAAGGTCGCCATCGCGCGCGCGGTGAGCACGATTGAAGACCGACGCACCGGCTGGGAAGCGCTGCTCGCCGCGTGTCACCCGCGAGTAGGCGGAGCGCGTCGCATTGGGATTACCGGCCCGCCGGGCGCTGGCAAGAGCACGCTCACCACGTTGCTCGCCGAACAGTATTTGGCGCAGGGTTTGAAGGTCGGCATCGTTGCCGTGGATCCCACGTCGCCGTTCACGGGCGGCGCATTGCTCGGCGATCGCATTCGCATGGAGCGCGTCGCGCTGCACGAGAATGTGTTTATTCGCTCGATGGCCACGCGCGGCTCACTCGGCGGATTGGCGTCTGCCACGCGTGAAGTCTGCGATGTGCTCGATGCTGCCGGCGTGCAGCGAATCCTTGTTGAGACAGTTGGCGTGGGACAGAG
>JAYUWY010000453.1:0-2737 GCA_043753285.1 Gemmatimonas sp.
GCCGTCGGCTGCGGCACTGCGAGCGTCGAGAAGCTGATCCCGTACCTTGTCTCGCCCGATCAGACGATCCCGGGCGTCTCCAACTACTACGCGACTACCTGCCGCGAGTGCGCCGCTGGCTGCGGACTCATCGTTGAAGTGCGCGACGGTCGGGCGATCAAGGCAGAAGGCAATCCGCAGCACCCGGTCAACAAGGGCGCGCTCTGCGCACGCGGCCAGTCGGGTCTGCAGGGCCTCTACAATCCGGATCGCTTCCGCGGTCCGATGAAGCGCGAGGGCAACGCGCTCGTCCCCACGACTTGGGCCGAGGCGATGCAGACCCTCGCCGCGAAACTCGGCGAGATCAAATCGCGTGGGCAGGGCAGCAAGGTCGCTTTCGTGAATCAGCACGAGCAGGGTTCGTTCCCGGCCTTCCTCGACACGGTGCTCGGCGGCTACGGCATCGCGCCGCACATCAGCTATGACGCCGAGGCCCCGATTGCGGTGGCGCAGGCCAATCGTGCGGCGTACGGCGCGAGCTGGCCGCATCACGATCTCGCTGCGGCGTCGCTGATTGTGTCGTTCAGCGCCGACTTCCTCGATGGTTGGGGCGTGCCGGTTCCGCAGCAGCTCGCGTTTGCCGAAGCACGTGGCAAGGTGGAAGGCGCACCGCGCTTCATCTATGTAGGTGCGCGTCGTTCGCTCACCGGCTTGAACGCTGATCAGTGGATTCCGGCGCGTCCGGGCACCGAGCTTGCGATTGTGAACGCGCTGCTCGGCCGTGGCTCGCTCGCCGCAGCTGCTGAAGCCGCTGGTGTTGGCGTCGCGCTGCTCGAAGGACTGCGCGACGAGATTCGCGGCGCATCGGCGAGCGCGATTATTTCGGGTGGACACGGCGAAGACGCGGGTGAACTCGCCACCGCAGTCGCTGAGCTCAACAAGCAGCGCGGCAACGTTGGCAAGACCATTGATCCGTCGCGCGGCCTGCTCGCGTTTGATGGCGCCGCTGGTCAGTCAGAGATTCGTGCGGCTGCGACGCGCATGAACTCAGGCAACGTGCCGCTGCTCATCGTGCGCGCAGCGAACCCTGTGCTCACCGCACCGGGTACGGACTTCGCCGCCGCGATGGCGAAGGTGCCGTTCAAGGTCTCGTTCTCGAGCATTCCGAACGACACCTCGGCGCTGTGCGATTTGATTCTTCCCGATCATCACTCGCTTGAGAGCTGGGGCGATGCGGAGCCGATTCGCGGCTTGGTGTCGTTGCAGCAGCCGGTGATGGATCCGGTGTTTGATTCGCGCGCGACGGCTGATGTGCTACTCGCCGTTGCGAAGAGCGATCCGGCGATGGCTTCGCGCTTCCCGCCTCGCGACTACCGCGCATTTATTGCAAACCGTATCGGTGGCAACGAAGCGCTGCGTACTGCGCTGCCGACTGCGATGCGTCCTGGTACTTCGCAGACGCGCACAGCATCTGCTCGCAGCGAGACGCGTCGCATCGCCGCACCGACGCAGCAGGGTGAGTACTTCCTGCTCGCGTACAACTCGCCGACGGTTGGCGATGGTCGTGGCGCGAACAAGCCGTGGCTGCAGGAACTGCCGGATCCGGTGACGAAGATTTGCTGGCAGACTGTTGTCGAGATGCATGGCGAGACCGCCACGAAGCTTGGCATCGCTGACGGCGATCTCGTGACAGTGAAGACGGCGGCGGGCGAGCTCACCGCGCCGGCGCTCATTTACCTCGGCATTCGTCCCGACACCATCGCGGTGATGCTCGGCCGCGGTCAGGGCGAAGCTGCTGGTCGCTACGCTATTTCTGGTGAGAACGCGTACAAGCTGGTCGTGAGCGCCGAAGACCAGCGCTCCGGTGCGCTCGCGCTCTCTGCAACGAAGGCCACTGTTACGAAGGCCGCTGGCAATCAGCGCCTCGTGACGACGGAAGGCTCGGGTCGCCAGCACGGCCGCAACATCGCGCAGGCGACGACGATTGCTGCATTGCTCGAAGGCAAGAACTCGGTGGAGCATCACCACTTTGACGGTCAGGCGAGCACAGATTTCTTGCCGGGACTTCGCTCGCCTACCGCGAACGATGCGCAGGGTGAATTCGGTGTGCCGAACTCCAAGGACAAGGGGATGTACGACCCGAATCACTGGAGTGGGGCCGCGAAGCGTCGGTGGGCGATGACGATTGACCTCGCCAAGTGCACGGGCTGCTCGGCGTGCGTGACGGCGTGCTATTCCGAGAACAACATCCCGACGGTTGGCGCGAACTGGCAGGGTCCAGTGTTGCTGCCCGACCGCACGGGCTTTGGCGCCAACATCACGCGTTCGCGTGAGATGTCGTGGATTCGCCTAGAGCGCTACTACGAACTCGACCGTGAACCGCGCGATGTGAAGTTCGATGCGGATCATCCGGACTTCGAGACGCGCTTCATCCCGATGATGTGCCAGCACTGCGGCAATGCGCCGTGCGAGCCCGTGTGCCCGGTGTACGCGACGTACCACGCGCCCAACGGTCTCAATGTGCAGGTCTATAACCGTTGTGTGGGCACGCGCTATTGCAGCAACAACTGCCCGTACAAGGTTCGCTACTACAACTGGTTTGGTTACGGCGACCCGTCGCGCTCGCAGTACGCGTTCCCGGAGCCGTTGCACTGGCAGTTGAATCCGGATGTGACGGTGCGCAACAAGGGCATCATGGAGAAGTGCACGTTCTGCGTGCAGCGCATCAAGGAAGCAGAAAACCGCGTGGCGCTCGAGG
>JAYUWY010000454.1:0-5357 GCA_043753285.1 Gemmatimonas sp.
AATCGACACGTTGTTCTGAATCTTCACGCGATCACCAACTTTCACGCGATTCATCACGACAACATTCTGTCCGACGTTGCAGTCGCGACCAATCACCGCGCCCGGCATCACGTGGCAGAAATGCCAGATCTTCGTGCCGGCGCCAATCTGCGCGCCGTCATCCACGTACGAGGACTCGTGCACGAAGACGTCGATCACGGAAGCATCTCCTGCCACTCCTGCAAGCTCATCACCGTCGCCGGCGTCTTAATCAACCCTTCAATCGCATCACACGCCGCACTCGCACCTGACAACGTCGTCGTATAGGGCACGCGATTCGCCACCGCCGCCTGACGCAGCGAGTAATCATCCTTCTGCGCGCGCTTACCCAACGGCGTGTTGATCAACAACTGCAGCTCGCCATTCACCATCAGGTCAATACCGTGCGGCCGACCGCCGCTCACCTTGAACACACTGCGCACTGCGATCCCCTGCTCGCGCAAGAAAGCCGCCGTGCCTTCCGTCGCGACGATACCAAAGCCCAACGCGGCAAAGCGCGCCGCAATCTTCGCCGCACGCGGCTTGTCGCGATCGTTGACCGTGAGCATCACCTGCCCCGTCTTGGGCAACCCGTTGCCCGCCGCCAACTCGGCCTTCGCATAAGCCGTTCCAAAATCCTTGCTGATACCCATCACTTCGCCCGTCGAACGCATCTCGGGGCCAAGGATGGGATCGAACTCTCGGAACTTGGTGAACGGGAACACCGCTTCCTTCACACTCACAAACGGCGCAATGATCTCTTCGGTGTAGCCGAGTTCTTCAAGCGTCTCGCCGAGCATCACGCGCGCAGCGAGCGACGCCAGCGGCTTGCCGATGGTCTTCGACACAAACGGCACCGTGCGCGACGCACGCGGATTCACTTCGAGCACGTACACGACGCCATCCTTGATGGCGTATTGCACATTGATCAGCCCCACGACGCCCAACGCCTTGGCGAACGCCACGGTGTGCGCGCGCATCTGGTCCTGATGTTCCTTGCTGATCAAATACGGCGGCAACACGCACGCCGAGTCGCCGGAGTGAATGCCCGCGTCTTCGATGTGCTCCATCACGCCGCCAATCACAACAATCTTGCCGTCCGACAACGCGTCCACGTCCGCTTCAAACGCATCCTCAAGGAACGCGTCCACCAGCACCGGACGATCTTCGCTCACGCGCACCGCGCGCTGGAAGTAGTCGCGCAGTGACGGCTCGTCGTACACGATCTCCATCGCGCGGCCGCCGAGCACGTAACTCGGACGCAGCAACACGGGGTAACCGATGCGCGTCGCGATCTTGACCGCCTCCTCCACACTGGTGGCGGTGCCATTAGGAGGTTGCTCCACGCCCAGTTCGCGCGCGAGCTGCTCAAAGCGCTTCCGATCCTCGGCGATATCAATCGCTTCGGGGCTCGTGCCAAGGATTCTCACGCCTGCGGCCTCAAGCGGCTTCACGAGCTTGAGTGGCGTCTGGCCACCCAGCTGCACGATGACGCCCACGGGCTGCTCGCGCTCCACAATCTCGAGCACGTCTTCAAACGTGAGCGGCTCGAAGTACAGCTTGTCGGACGTGTCGTAGTCCGTGGAGACGGTCTCAGGATTCGAATTCACCATGATCGTCTCGTAACCAGCTTCGCGCAGCGCCATCGCCGCGCGCACGCAGCAATAGTCGAACTCGACGCCCTGCCCGATGCGATTCGGGCCCGAGCCAAGAATGACTACGCTCTTCTTACCCGTGCGCGGCATCTCGCTCTCTTCGTCGTACGACGAGTAGAGATACGGCGTGTTGGATGGGAATTCGCCGGCGCAGGTATCCACCATCTTGTACGCCGGACGCACGTTCAGCGCCCACCGATGTTCGCGCGTCTGCTTCTCCGTCTGCTTGCGCAGCGCGGCCAACTGGCGATCGCTAAAGCCCATGCGCTTCATCTTGCGCATCAGACGCTCGTCGACACTCGGTGCCGCAGCATACGCCTTCTCGGCGTCGAGCAACTCTTCAAACTGACGCAGGAACCAGGGATCCATGCCCGTGCGTTGCTGCACTTCCTCGACGGTCATTCCTAGTAGCAGGCCACGCTTGATTTGGAACATCCGCTCCGGCACGGGCACAGGGAGTGCCGCACGCACCGCATCGATGGAATCATCTGCGACGCGGTCGTCCACCGGACGCTCGCCCACGACCCAACCCGCGCGACCAGTCTCAAGCGCGCGCAGCGCCTTCTGGAACGCTTCCTTGAACGTGCGGCCCATCGCCATCGACTCACCCACCGACTTCATCTGCGTGGTGAGCGTCGTGTTGGCGCCGGCAAATTTCTCGAAGGCGAAGCGCGGCACCTTCACCACCACGTAGTCGAGCACCGGCTCAAAGCTCGCCGGCGTGGTCTTGGTGATGTCGTTGCGCACTTCGTCCAGCGAGTAGCCCACCGCAAGCTTGGTCCCGATGCGCGCGATCGCGAAGCCCGTGGCCTTGGACGCCAGCGCCGACGAGCGCGACACGCGAGGATTCATCTCGATGACGACCATCTCGCCGTTCGTGGGATTCACCGCGAACTGGATATTACAGCCGCCGGCCGCCACTCCGATCTCGCGGATGATCAGCATCGCCGCGTCGCGCATCACCTGGTATTCGCGGTCCGACAGCGTCATCGCCGGCGCGCAGGTGATGGAGTCACCCGTGTGGATGCCCATCGGATCGAGATTCTCGATGGAGCAGACGATGACGACGTTGTCCTGCGAGTCGCGCATCACTTCGAGTTCATATTCCTTCCAGCCAATCAGCGAGCGCTCAATGAGCACCTGCGTGATGGGCGACTCTTCGAGACCGCGGCGCACGATGGATTCGTATTCGTCACGGTTGTACGCAATGCCACCGCCCGCCCCACCGAGCGTGAACGCGGGACGAATGATCGCGGGGAAGCCGGTCCACTCGACAATCTCGAGCGCTTGCTCCCACGTGGTCGCGATTTTTCCTTCGGGGCACTTGAGCCCAATCTTTATCATCGCTTCGCCAAACAGCTTGCGATCTTCCGCGACGGCAATCGCGCGCGCATTCGCGCCGATGAGTTCTACGCCGTGCTTGGCGAGGACACCGCGCTCATGCAGCGCCATCGCGACGTTGAGTGCCGTCTGGCCACCCATCGTCGGCAGCAGCGCGTCGGGCTTCTCACGTTCAATGATGAGCTCTACGTATTCGGGCGTCACCGGCTCGATGTATGTGCGGTCCGCAACTTCCGGATCGGTCATAATCGTGGCCGGATTCGAGTTCACGAGAATGACCTCGTAGCCCTCTTCGCGCAGCGCCTTCGCTGCCTGCGTACCGGAGTAGTCAAATTCGGCGCCCTGCCCAATGACGATGGGGCCGGAACCGATGAGCAGAATGCGATGGATATCGTTACGACGCGGCATCGAGCAAGTCGGAGATGATGCGTGAGCGAGCAATACGCGGAGCCCAACCAGTGGTCGTGCGTAGCTTGGTGTTATCACCCACCAAGACCGGGACATCTACGGCGCGTTGCAGCGCGGGATCCACCTGCAGAGGGGTGCGCACGCCGGCCGCAGCCAGCACTTCTTGCGCCAACTCCCCCACGCGCACCCCGTGGCCGCTGCACACGTTGTAGACCTCGCCGGGAATCCCGCGCGAAACCAGCGAAATATACGCAGAGACGACGTCTTCCACGTGCAGAAAGTCGCGAACCACTTCCGTGTTTCCGATGACGACTTCGCCACCCGACGCACGCGCCGCCACCGCGCGCTGCACGAGCGACGGCAACAAGAAGCTGGGCGCCTGCCCTGGCCCCGAGTGATTGAACGAGCGCGTGGCGATTACGCGGAGGCCGAGGTCTTCGGCCATCGTGAGCACCACGCGCTCCTGCATCCACTTAGAGAGGCCGTAGGGCGTCGCAGGGCGACACTCGGCGCTCTCTACTAGCGGGAGTTCGCTCTCGTCGTGGCGGCCATACTCCTCGCCGCTGCCGACGATGAGCAACAGTGGAGCAGCGCCCGTGGCAGTCTTTGCGCGGTGCATAGCCTGCATCACGCGCACGGCGCCGCCGACGTTCACGTTCATCGCAATCTGCGAGTCCGCCGCAGCGGCGGGCACGGACGAGACGCCCGCGAGATGGAAAATCGCATCCGTGGGCGTCGCGAGAATGTCGTCGAGCGCGGCGTCCACGGCGTCGAGCGGCGGCTCGGTGTCGCCATGAAGCGAGCGGCTCAAGTCCAGCGAAAAACCCACCACGTCCCACCCGTCACGGAGCAACGCGCGGCACAACCACTGCCCCACAAACCCGCTGTCGCCCGTGACGAACGCGCGCATCGTCAGCGCGCAGGCGGCTGTGCGCGATGCCGCGCGAGATCAGCGTCCACCATCATGTGCACGAGCTCATGAAAGCGCACTTTCGGCTCCCAGCCGAGTTCCTTAATAGCACGCGATGGATCCGCGACGAGCAGATCAACTTCCGCAGGGCGATTGAACTTCGGATCCAACTTCACGTACTGCTTCCAGTCGAGATCGGCATACGAGAATGCTTCCTCGACGAGCTGCTTCACCGACCAGGTCTCGCCCGTGCCAATCACATAGTCCTCCGGTGCGTCGGGCTGCAGCATGCGCCACATCGCGTCCACGTAGTCGCCAGCGAAGCCCCAGTCGCGACGCGCGTCCAAGTTGCCCAGACGCACTTCGGTCGCGTGCCCGAGCTTGATGCGCGCCACCGCGTCCGTGACTTTGCGCGTCACGAACTCAAGGCCGCGACGTGGCGACTCATGATTAAACAGGATACCGCTCACCGCGTAGAGCCCAAACGACTCGCGGTAGTTCACCGTGATCCAGTGTCCGTAGACCTTGGCGACGCCATACGGCGAGCGCGGATAAAACGGCGTGCTCTCTTTCTGCGGCGTCTCGACGACTTTGCCAAACTGCTCAGAGGATGACGCTTGATAGAATCGCGCCTTCGGCACCGCGCGTCGCATCGCTTCGAGAATGCGCGTCACGCCGATTGCGGTGAACTCACCCGTCAACACCGGCTGCGTCCACGAAGTGGCCACAAACGACTGCGCTGCCAAGTTATAAATCTCGTCCGGCTTCACATCGGCGATGGCGTCCATCAGCGACGTCTGGTCGAGCAAGTCGGCGGAGAGCAACTCCACGCGATCGACGAGATGCGCAATGCGCTCGTAGGGCGTGGTGGAGGAGCGGCGCACAATACCGACGACGCGATAGCCCTTCGCGAGCAAGTGCTCAGCGAGGTAGGAACCGTCTTGGCCGGTGATACCGGTGATGAGTGCGGTGCGCATAAGGATGTTGAGGAGCGAAGAGCGAGGGAAAGAAGCGAAGAACGAGGG
>JAYUWY010000455.1:0-5353 GCA_043753285.1 Gemmatimonas sp.
TGCGGGTGGACTCACCACGCGCGCGTCGCCGGCGTAGCCGAGTATCCAGAGTGCAAAGGTGTCGGGGCGACGCACGCGAAAGCGTCGGCGGGAAGGGAATCCCGCAATCGCTGCGCCGAGTTGCATCGCAGGCAGCGTGTGTCCGTTTTCGACGAGGAACTCCACGTCAACGTCTTCTTGATCGGCATCGCCAATCTCCCACGCTTGCCGCGACTTCGCGTAACTCGCGAGACTGAAGTCCTTGGGCACTTCGTAGTCAGTAGACTGCGCGCGCTTCGAGTTGACCTCGGCGCCTGCAATTCTGCTCACGCGGAACTGGCGCTTTGCATCTACCTCAGTGTCTCGGCCAATCAGGTACCAATGCCCTGAGAGAAACAGCAATCCGTATGGCTCCACGCTGCGCACATCGGCAGAATCGCGCTGCATGGAGCGATACGTGAACGTCAGCAGCTTGCGACGGCGCAACGCATCGTTGAGTACATCCAAAGTTGCTGTCGCTGGCGGCTGATCGAGCGCGATGTGTTCTGTTGATGCAGTCGTCGCGGCGATTGGGAGATCGTGACCCAGCTTGCGCATCGCGACGCGCGCTTCGTGCGCGAGTGCGGGATCGCCGAGTGCTGCGACGCGATGGGCTGCGCGCGCGACAGCATCGAGCTCTTCTGGTTCGAAGGCGAGAACCGGCAGGCCTTGATAGCCAGGTCCGCGCGGGCGTTTGACTGCGGTTGGACTTTCGGACGCGAGATGCAAGTACGGCAGGTAGAACTTCTTCGACGCGAGACGATAGAGACTGAGATTGTCGTTGTCATCCGCGACGGATTCGATGGGCACACCGAGCGCGCGCAGATCGTCTTTGTCTCGCTCAAACATGCGCATCGTCGTCGCTTCTGTGCGGCCCGCTTCACTGTAAGCCGGGACTTCTTGTCTCAGCGTGTTGAAGTCCGCGGGGAAGTTTCGGCGCAGGAGGGCCGCGAGGAGATCGGTCCAGCGCTGGACTTTGGGCTGAGTCGGCATCGGACAAAGATGCGGGCGGGGGGTGACAGGGGACTAGCTCGCGCGCGACTGCACTTACTGCGTGCGACGGCGCCCGCGCTGTCGTTGCGGGCGCGCACGATCAATGTCGTCGAGCGACTGTGCTGCACGAGGTGCGAACACCACATCCCACTCGGCGCTACGGCTCAATGCGTTCGAGATCGCGATGATTCGCTGGAGGCTGATTTGCCCGGTGCGCTCAAACAGGCGGTACGTGGCGAGTGGGATGCCCGACCGGACGGCGAGTTGCGCCTGCGTCCATCCGCGAGCGAGTCGGTCCTGGCGGACGCGCTCAGCAATGTGGACGGCGGACTCGGCTGGTGTGTATAGTGTAAGTGACATCCTGTTATCTGTTAAGTCTGTATTGTGTGCTTAGTAGATAATATAATGTTACTTATCACTCAAGAACACGCGGTGGAAGAAGATTAGTTATATGCATGAACTTGCTATAACTGCAAGTTCAAACATATAATTAAACCTATGAACGAGCCAGTGAACCAACTCACCGGACGCGAAGCCGTCGAGGCATTCCATATCATCGTGCTCGACGAGCTCGCGGAATGCCTCGAGCACGACCTGTGGGCAGTCAAGGGCGGTGTGAACCTCCGCGCGTTCTTCGACAGCATCCGCTTCTCCGAGGACATCGATCTCGACGTCGTTGCCATCAAGAGACAGGCAATCAAGTCACACCTGCTGCGAATTCTAAAGTCGCAGCCATTTCTGCGGCGGCTTCGGAGCATCGGAATTCAGAACCTACTCACTGGCGAGAAGGAGATCTCAAAGGACACTGCAACGACTCTCCGACTCAGTCGCCAGTTGGTTGTTGGCGGCGCTCCGTACTCAACGACCATCGAAGTCTCGTTCCGAGAAAAGACCCCGGGTCACGAGCGAATGCTCGCGCCTGTTATTGATCGGCTCGCTCAGCGCTATGTCGGACCTGGGCGCGCTGTACACGCCCCGCACTACGTGCGTCGTGCAGCATTAGCTCAGAAGTTCGATGCCCTCGCAAATCGTACCGCCGTGCAGGCGCGCGATGTATTCGACATCTGCTGGTTGGTCCGCACCGACCTCAGCCCTGCTGATCGTATCTGGATAGCCAACGAAGTCGGCGCAGATATTCTCCGTAGAGCAGGAGAACGTGCGACGGAGATCAGCTATGGCGAGTACAGCGGCAAGGTCCTGGAGTATCTCGAACCTGAGGATGCGCTGCCATTCACAGGAGAGGAAGCGTGGCAAGCGCAGCAATTCCAAGTCATCGCGCTCACTGACGATCTGCTCGAACGATGAGAAAGACAGCGAGCGCTGCACTCCGGAAACTCATCGCACGCGCGCCAGTGTTCACCACTGCTACGGCCGCCGCGGCCGCCGCCGTTTCTCGTGATGCTGCGAGTCGCGATTTGTCTGTGGCGGAATCAGCTGGACTCATTATCCGCCTAGCGCGCGGCGTTTGGGCTTTCCCCACGCACCCTGACTTCTCGCCCTTCGCGGCTGTGCCCTACCTCCTCGGCGGCGACCAGTACTCCGACCTTGGATACGTGTCTGCGGTGAGCGGGCTCGCGCTTCACGGAATGATTCAGCAAATGCCGGGCAGTGTCCACGTAATGGTGACCATGCAGCGCCGCCCGCTGGAGACTCCAGTGGCGAGGTACGAGTTCCACAAGATTAGCCCTGAGCTATTTGGCGGCTTCACCGACTTTGGCACACGCTTTACGTTCCCGACCGCTACTCCAGCGAAGGCGCTGTTCGATACGCTGCTGCTTTCGGCCTCGCGTGGTCGGCGGTACGCACATCTGCCCGAGCTGCGTCTCACAAAAGCATTTAGCAGGAAGGAGATGCTGTCGTGGATCTCAAAAATTCAGAGCCCGCGCAAGCGTAGTGCGGTCGAGGCACGCTGGACCGCGCTCAGCGCGGCAATCAAGCTCGAGGAAAGCGCTGACGAGTAGCTCGCACGGCCACTGTCAGACCCACACGCGAGCTTAGGGAGAATAGTTGTCACCTCTCCCACCGAGGATTTTTCAATGCTCTCCTTCTCGCAACGTGCGGTCAGCTTCCTTGCGGTGTGCTCGCTCTTGGCTTGCACGGGCACTTCCACGCAGTTCTCGAATCTCTCGCCCGAACTCGTACGTGCTGAACAGCTGCGCCAGCAGCGATTGGTCATCACGTCGTCCGTCGCTGAGCAGCAACGACTCGCCAACATCGCGGGTCCGATGATGCGCCAGGCTGTACCGTTGTGTGGAGATCGTGTTGTGGGTTCAGCCGGTGTGATGGTGTCCAACCTGTACGCGTGGAATCGCGAGTATCACGATGCCGCGCGATCGCTCGGGTATTCCGACACGCTCAAAGTGGTTGGCGTCGTTCGTGGCTCCGCTGCAGAACGAGCTGGTCTCCAAGTTGGCGCGCGCGTCGTCGCCGTTGATGGACGCGCAGCGCCCGTGGGTCGCACCGCGGTCGCCGAATTCATCACACGTGTTGCAACGCCCGCGCGAGTGATGGGACAGCGCGGACCTGCGCCCATGCGGACGCAGTTTCAGCTCAGTGTTGTGCCGGCCCAAGACGCTGGTGCAGTCGCAGCCGATCAACTGACGCTTGATGTGCCGCTCGATACTGCCTGCGCCTTCGGATTCGCCGCGCTCAAAGACGACGCGCTGAATGCGTGGGCAGACGGCAAGCAGATCTTCATCACCACGGCGATGATGCGCTTCGCTGCGAACGATGACGAGCTCGCCGTCGTTGTGGCGCACGAGATCGCGCACAATGCGATGCGGCACATTGACGCGAAGGAGCGCAACAGCGGATTCGGTGCGTTACTCGGCGCTGTGGTAGACATCGCTGCTGCGGCAAACGGCGTGAACACTGGCGGAGACTTCACCTCACTCGGTGCTCAAGCTGGAGCGACTGCGTTCTCGCAGGACTTTGAACGTGAGGCTGACTACGTGGGGATGTACATTCTCGCACGGTCAGGCCATCAGACAGCGGGCGCGGCAGACTTCTGGCGGCGAATGGCGCAGGAATCACCGGGCAGTATCAAGTACGCGTCAACGCATCCTACGACCGCCGAGCGTTTCATAAGACTCGAGCAGGCGGCAACGGAGATTGAAGCCAAGCGTTTGGCTGGTGAGGCACTCTTGCCGACGTTCACGCGACCGCCGACTCCGTGATTGACAACCACCACCGTGTTGGTACAAGCTGGTGAGCACGCGCAGCTACTTGATCCCAAGCTCCTGATCGAGTGCGGACAGCTCTGTCAACGCGCGCTGCGAACGCTCCGCGCGCTTCCTGCGATACGCGAACACGTCCTCAGCACGAAGCCGGCGATGCGTGCCGACCATCTCATGCTTCATGTCGCCGCTCTCGAGCAACTTGACCAAGAATGGTCGTGAGACATTCAGGAGCTCTGCAGCCTGTTGGGTCGTGAGCTGCGCATGCACAGGGACAATCGTCACCGCATTGCCGTTCGCCATCTGCGCGAGAAGCTCGACGAGCATTTGAGCAGCCCGGCGCGGAAGCACGACCTGAGCTTCGCCATCTTCATCTGTTGAGATGGTGATGGTTCCGTTGGAGTGCGTGCGCATCGCGCTCGCCAGCTGGCGAGCGGCCAGTTTGGCGAGCTCCACGTCATCCCGCGAGGGAAGGTCCAGGGTGTCGTTCTTCATTTTATAGAAGATGTTGGGGGCGTCTCAGAATACACGTAAACGAAATAAACGCAACAAAAGAAACGTTCGAATAGGTCGCGACACTTTGCAGGTGCTTATTGTATGTGCCCACTGAAGATCTTCTCGAACGATGAGAAAGACAGCAAGCGCCGCACTCCGGAAACTCATCTCACGCGCGCCAGTGTTCACCACCGCCACTGCCGCCGCGGCCGCCTCCGTTTCTCGTGATGCGGCGAGTCGCGATTTGTCGGTGGCGGAATCTGCCGGACTCATCATCCGACTCACGCGCGGTGTGTGGGCTTTCCCCACGCACCCTGACTTCTCGCCCTTCGCGGCCGTGCCCTACCTCCTCGGCGGTGACCAGTACTCCGACCTTGGATACGTGTCTGCGGTGAGCGGGCTCGCGCTGCACGGAATGATTCAGCAAATGCCGGGAAGTATCCACGTTATGGTGACGAAGCAACGTCGTCCCTTGGAGACTCCAGTGGGGAGGTACGAGTTCCATAAGATTGGCTCCGAGCTATTTGGCGGCTTCAGCGACTTTGGCACACGCTTTACGTTCCCGGCCGCTACTCCAGCGAAGGCGCTGTTTGATACGCTGTTGCTTTCGGCTTCGCGTGGACGGCGGTACGCATATCTGCCCGAGATGCGTTTAACAGCAGCATTTAGCA
>JAYUWY010000456.1:0-2717 GCA_043753285.1 Gemmatimonas sp.
CCTCTCAAGTCTCACGTCTCAAGTCTCAAGTCCCTTACTTTCCCGACCCAAAGTTCACCAAGGGAAGCACCTTAAACGGCCACGGCCGATCCGCAACAATGTTCACGACGCCGACTTGGACTCCCGTGAGGCGCTCCGTGTAGTTGAGCAGACCAATCGACACACCCGTCTGCGAGCCGCGAATCCAATTCACGGATGACACGCTGGCGCCGTGCATGCGCCCATCACGAGTCGTGCGGAACAACACGGGCGCGACCATCATGCCACGTGTTCTGTCGGCGCCCACGACGAGTGCCGCGGCAACGCCTTCCACACGCGGTGCACCGACGCCAAGTCCGCCAATCGTCACGTAGCGCAGTGTGCCGCCTGCGCCCACACCCACGCCGCCCACGGTGATGCCCGTGATGTCGCCGCCCGCACCGACGCCCACGCCACCCACCGTGAGGCCGCGAATGCTGCCGCCCGCGCCGATGCCGACGCCGCCAATCTGAATACCGCGCGCGGAGCCACCAATACCAGCGCCGATGCCACCGGCGATAAGGCCGCGTGAGTTGCCTCCAACGGCGGCGCCAATGCCACCAATCACCATGCCGCGCGAGTTGCCACCGACACCAACGCCGATGCCGCCCACGGCCGCTCCCCTGAGGTTGCTGCCCACGCCGGCGCCGACTCCGCCGCCGACGATGCCGCGCACATCACCACCTGCGCCCACGCCAATGCCGCCCACTGCGAGCCCGCGCACGGATCCGCCCGCTGCCGCGCCGATGCCACCAACCATGATGCCGCGCGCGTCGCCGCCCGCTCCAATGCCGATGCCACCAATCGCCGCGCCGCGCACATCGCGACCCGCGCCCACGCCAATGCCGCCAATCATGATGCCGCGCATTGAGCCACCACCGCCGATGCCGATACCCGCGAGGCCAATGCCGTTGAAGTCACTCTCGGTGCCCACGCCGAAGATGCCGAAGCCTGCGCCCGTGATGTCGCCGGCCATCGTGAGCGGCAAGCCAATCGCGAGACCCTGCACCGTGCCGCCGATGTAGCCATCGTACGGCGACCACATCGTGATGTTGGCACCGCGCACGAGTTCGAGCTCGTGATCGCGATAGTTGAGGCGGATGCCGTCGACGCGCGGATGATTTCCAATGGAAATCACGCGACGAACGGGAGCGCCGCGCTGCGCGGCAAGATCTTTAGACGGCGCCATGCTAACGAGCGCCCCAAAAGCCACAGCAAGATTGCGGACCAAGCGGGACATTCGAGACCTGTAGAGGTGACGGTCGATGCACAGCGATTGTCCGTAGGACAATCAGGGGGTTCCCAAAGGTTTGAACCCCTCGCCGTCCCCTACGTCAGCAACCCGATACTCCGTTTCAACACGGCCTGGCCGAGTTCGCGCTTGTACTCGTTGCCGGAGAGCGGCTCCATATCGTAGAAGGCGCGCTGGACGAGTGCGTCAATCGAATCCTCGTCGAGGCCACCGCTCGCCACGTCTTCTTCGATGCTCTCGGGCACGCGCCACGCGCCGAGCGAGAGTCCACCCATCGCCAAGCGCACCACACCGTCTCGGCGTTTCACTGCGGCGCACGACACAAGCGCGAAGTCCCACGCGCCGCGCTGCATCACCTTCTCCCACACTTGCTGTCCATCCGCGGCTTCAGCGGGCAGTGTGACTTTCACGATCAACTCGCCCGAGTCAATCTGCGCTTCCTTATTCGGATCGTTCGCGGCGTTCGCGAACAACTCGGCGATGTCTACCGTGCGTTCGTTCGCGCCGTGCTTCGCGATGTGGATCTGTGCGCCGAGTGCGAGGAGCGCGACGGCGGGATCAGACGGATGCACGGCGCGGCAGATGCCATCGGCGAGAATGCCGTGATACTGATTCTCGCCGTCGACGGCCGCGCACGCGGAACCACCGCGCTTGAAGCAGCCGACATCGCGACGGAAGTACCAGCAGTGATGACGCTGCACGAGGTTGCCGCCGATCGTGCCGCTGTTTCTTAGTGCCGGCGTGCCGACGCTCTCGCACGCGCGCGCGAGTGCGGCGAAGTGCTTGTTGATGTCGGCGTGCTCGGCGAGTTCGGCGATGGTGACTGCGGCGCCGATAGTCACACTGCCGTCTGCATGCCGCGTGATGTCGCGCATGCCCGGAATGCGGCGAATGTCTACGACTTCTTCGGGCGTGAGAATGCCTTCTTCAGTGCACGGCACGAGGTCGGTGCCGCCAGCGACGGGAAGCACTCTCGACGCGCTGAGGCGCTCGAGGGCTTGTTGCTGCGTGCTTGCGGTGAAGTATCTAAAAGACATTTGACGGAAGACTTAAGACGGAAGGTAGGGGCAACTGCTACGGCAACAAAACTTCGTTCTTTTGGCTTCCGTCCACTCGGCGCATTTACGGCGTGGCTGTCGCGCTCGGCGCGGGTGCTGGCGCGAGAGTGAACACGACGTAATCGCCGATGCGCCGACGCTCGCGACCGTTCGCGGCGTCGAGATCGGTCACTGGTGCGAAGTTCACCACAATCTGCCTCGCGCGCGAATCGCGACGCTTCACGCGCTCGGCGGTGCCCAAGCGATAATCCGAATGAAACGCGCCGTTGGCGTGAATCACCAACGTGTTGTGCGCTGCGCGAGCGCGAACGATCGACTCGGCCATCGTTTCATCTTTCACGCACTGCGCTTGGTAGGTGCGCCACACCATCGCTTCGACTTGGTCAGGC
>JAYUWY010000457.1:0-2712 GCA_043753285.1 Gemmatimonas sp.
CAGTCTTCCGTCTGTTAGCGCAGCTCGAATCCAAACGGAATCTCCACCACCTGCCTCACCGCGCGCCGTCCCACACGCGCCGGCGTAAAGCGCAGGCGCGGCAGCACGCGGCGCACTGACTCCGCGAAGGCTGGATGCGATGCATCCAGCACCTGCAGCGTGCTGAGATCGGCGCGACCGTCGGTGCCGACAACGAATCGCACGCGCACCATTCCCGGCACGCGCGACTGACGGAGCACTTCCGGATACTGTGGCAGCGGCGAGAGCGCGCGCAGCGCAGCGGGTACGTCCACCGACTCGGCGTCGAGCGGCGCATCACCCGTGAGCGCCCCAGCGCTGGGATCTGTGGGCAAGCCAGGCAGTGCGTTGGGATCTACGAGTCCGCCCGTACTGATTTGTGCCGGTGACGGATCAGTCACGACGCTCGTCGGCACGTCCACAGGCGCGACGGGCACCTCGACGGCTACCGTTGGCAGGACGGAGACGTCTGCCGGTGGTGTGGGTGCGACGGGGCGCGGCACCGCGGTGGCGGGAGCGGCCGGACTCGACGGAGCGACGAGCGGAACGACGCGCGTGTTGGATGGTCCGTTGTACACGATATCCGGCGCGGCCGTCGCAACAATCATCGTCACAATGACTGCGACGTGAATGACCACCGAGGGAATGGTGCCCTGCGGACGATCTGTGCGGTCGTGCCCTGACGCAATCAGTGTCGAGAACATTGTCCTCTCCGGTGGTGGTCTAGGAGAGGGTACCCATGGAAGATTAGGGCTGGTCCAATGTTCCGATTAACGCAGGATTACGTGCGAGTTACGATTAGCGAAGCACGAACCACAGAGCTGCCAACTGCACCGTGACGTGGAGCACAAGTGCCACGGGCGTGCTCCGTGTGCGCTGTGCTGCGTACGGAATGATGATGAGAGCAGGAAGCATCAACAGAAGTGCCGTGCTGCCAAACGCGAGATTGAAAATCACGCCGCCTGCGGCGTTGACGCGCCACGCGGTCTCGCCAAACTGTACCTCGTGGCGCGGCAGAATCACGCCGCGCCACAAAATCTCCTGACAAAACACATTCCAAACCACGAACGCCACGGCCGTCCACCACAGCCACGCCTCGGACCCGCTCAGCGGCGCGAGCGCGAGAAAAGCGGGGCGCACGATTGGCACGCCGAGTTGCGGCAGGAGCACGGCGATTAATGCTGTGAGGACGGCAATCGCTGCGAGGGCGCCGCCGAGCGTGCGCCCGTGCAGTCCCCAGTTCAGTCGGAATCTGAGGCGTTGACGCCACAGCGATGCGGTCTCGTCGGTTTCCACGCGGAGGCCGCCGAGCGCCATGAAAATCAGCGGCGCAAAGACCCAGAATCCGCCGATGGCGAACCACCAGATGATTGGCGCCCAGCCGGAAGTTTGCACCGCGTTGGGGATCGCGAATCGCGTCGCGACGAACATCGCGGTAGCCGGCGCGCCGAACAAAAACAGGGTGGCGAGCAGTCCGGTGGGTGGCGTGGGGCGGGGCGTTGCGCTCATAACGACCAAACCGTGACAAGGTGGCATTTGAATAGCGCCGAAACATTCGGCACATTTCCATGACTTCGTGAACCTGCGAAGGAACCCCCACAGGAACTCTGATGCGTCTGCTGACTTTCCGCGCAGCTTCACTCGCCGTTGCAACTCTCGCGTTTCTTTCCTGCGCTGAGGCGCCAACGGCGCCGCAGATCGATCTCTCCGACGCTCGCGTGGTCACGCTGCCGATGTCGGCGAGCGTCGCGTACCCGAGCGTCCTGATTTCTCAAGTATATGGTGGCGGCGGCAACGCGGGTGCGCAGTACAAGAATGACTTCATCGAACTGTTCAATCCCGGCGCGACCGCGGTGAACGTGACGGGCTGGCGCGTGGCGTATGCGTCGGCGGTTGGAAATACCTGGGCCTACACGTCTCTGACCGGCTCGATTGCGGCCGGCGGCTACTACTTAGTTCAACAAGCCGCAGGAGCGGGCACTCAGCCGCTGTTGCCGACGCCAGACGCCAGCGGCACCGCTGCAATGTCTGCGACGGCAGGCAAAGTCATTCTGATCAATGACAACAGCACGATCGGCCTGGTCGCGTGCCCGACGACTGCCAACGTTGTGGACCGCGTTGCGTTTGGCGTCTCAACAGCCGCCGGCAACTGCGTCCCCGAGTGGGGCGCGCGCACCGCGGCGACTGCAAACGCGACCGCGGCCATTCGCAACAATCAGGGATGCGCCTACACGGGCGTTGCTGGCACGGACTTCAGCGTAGCGGCCCCAGCACCGCGCAACACCGCGTCACCGAGGATCGCGCCGTGCGCTGGCGGCGACCCGGGTCCAGTCGTCGCCTCCGTTTCTATCTCGCTCACCGGTGACACGCTCTTCGCTGGCGACACGCTGACGCTCACCGCGACGCCGCTCGATGCAGCTGGCAATCCCGTGGTTGTCGCGCTCACGTGGAACTCGAGCGCGCCAACCGTTGCGTCAGTCTCGAGCACTGGCTTTGTCACGGCAATCGCCGCGGGCACGACGAACATCGTTGCGAGTGCCGGTGGAAAAACTGCGCAGGCGCAAATTCTCGTCGCGTCAGCTCCGCGCGCCATCTCGCCGTTCTCCATTGAGATCAACGAACTGATGGGCGATCCCGCCAACGCCGAAAGCGCGAGCTGGGGCGAATGGTTTGAAGTGCACAACACCGGCAGCG
>JAYUWY010000458.1:0-5311 GCA_043753285.1 Gemmatimonas sp.
GTGGCCGAGGTGGTGAGCGGAGCGTTAATCGTCGTGCCGCCGTCCACAACGAACGTGCCGTCCACTGAGAGCCCGGGACCGCTCAATGTGCCGCCGAGCGTCAGCAGTGTATCGCCGGCCGGAATGTTGAGCGCGTTGGCGAGCGTGGTGGCCGTTCCGAACGAGATGCCGGTTTGCAATGCAGGTACTGCGAGATCAGCGGTGATTGCGCCGCTCAATGCGACCGTACCTGTACCCGCGATGCTGCCGCTCGTCGCGTTGAACGTGCCGGCACTCACGCCCATCTGGGCACCAGTGCCGTTGAGCGCAATGCTCCCGCTGTTAGTGAAGCTCGGCGTCGTGCCGGTCTGCGTGACCGTGACCGTGCCTGTTGAGCCCACAACAATGGTGCCGCTATTGAGGTGTGTTGATGAGGCGCGGTTGAAGTTGAGCGGACGCATCACCTCGAGCGTGCCCTGATTATTGAGCTGCGCAGTGATGGTACGATTACCAAGGGCTCCCGTCGCGGCGCGAATCGTACCGCTCGACGAGTTCACGAGGCTGCCGTTTGTAACCGACAGCGTCGCTTGATATCCAGCGTCCGTGCTCGTGAGCTCGACGAGGCCGTTGTTGGTCCAGCCGTTCGGTGTAGTGAGCACGACGCCACCGCCCACTGGATTGCCAACCACGAAAATCTCGCCCGACGTCGCGATATCAATTGGCGCACCGATGGTCGTCGCGCCAACCACGCTCACGCGGCCATCAATATCGAGCGTTCCAGGTCCATTCAGTGTGCCGCCGAGCACTCGCACCGAGTCGCCCGAGGGAATCGTCAGCGTGTTGGTGAGCGATGTACCGCCGGTGCTGAAAGCGAAACGCGTGCGCGCCTGCGCTGGATTCGTGAAGAGCAACGAGCCTGCGGCTGTACCAAACGACAGTGTGCCCGCCGCACCGTCCACGGTGCCGCCGGTGAGATCGAGCGCGCCACCCGCGATGGTCAACGTGCGTCCTGCGCCGAGCGTGATGGCAGCGAGGTTCGTAAAGCTTGGGCTCGTTCCGCTCTGTGAAATGGTCAGGTTGGACGTTGTGATCGGAAGCGCCACACGATTCACGTGCTGCGAGCTCGCGCGGTCCATGTTCATCGGCAACTGGAGATCAAGCGTGCCGCTGTTGTCGAGCGCAGCGCGCAGCGTACGCGCACCAGCCGCACCGGTCGCGGCGCGAATGATGCCCGTGGCCGAGTTCGTGAGCACACCGTTGGTCACGGCGAAGATTGACGTGTACCCAGCGCCCTGCGAGGTGAGTTCAATCACGCCGTTGTTCGTGAAGCCATTGGGCACCGTGAACGTCATGCTCCCGCCGGCTGCACGAGACTCGAGCACTGCGGTGGTCGATGTCACCAACGGCGCAGCAATCGTAGCGTCAGCAGAGACGACGAGGCGGCCGTCCACGTTTAGCTGTGGCCCGTTGAGGGTGCCCGAAAGCACACGCAGCGAGTCGCCAGCTGGAATCGTGTACGGTGCCGAGAGCGTCGTGGATGCTCCCACCGCAAAGCGTGTGCGCGCCGACGCCGGCGTCATCGTAAGCGTGACGTTGTTCGTCGAGAGCGTCGCGCTGTCGCCGAGCAAGGAGCCGCCACTCAGATTCAGCGCGCCGCCGGTCACCGTCATTGTGCGCGACGCTGCGAGATTAATCGTGCCCGTGTTAGTGAAGCTCGGCGTTGTGCCGGTCTGCGTCACCGTCAGGTTGGCCGTGGCCACATTGATGATTCCGCTATTCACGTGCGCGCCGCTCGGCTTCTGCAGCGTCGTGGCCGCGTTCACGTTGAGTGCGCCCTGATTGTCCAACAGCCCTGTGATGAAGCGCGTACCGCCAGCGCCCTGCAAGGTGCTGATGGTGCCCGTGGACGAGTTGATCAACGTGCCCGCCGTCACGACGAGATTCGAGTTGTACCCAGCGTCGATCGCGATGAGTTCAATCACGCCGTTGTTTGTGAAGCCGTTGGCCACCGTCGTCGAGATGCTTCCAAACAGACTAGAGGAGCGGTTCTCCAGCTTGCCAGTGCTCGAGATGGCGAGTGGCGCCAGAATGCCCGTGTTGCCGCGGGCGATGAGAGTGCCGTCTAGCGTGAGGCCAGGTCCACCGATATTTCCGCCGAGCGAGACGAGCGAGTCGCCAACTGGAATCGTGTACGCGCTGGTGAACGCCGTGCCCGTATTGAAGTCAAAGCGCGTTCGAGCGGACGCCGGCGTCATCGTGAGCGCCACGCCGGTGAGCGCGAGTGTCGCCGAATCGCCGACCAGCGTACCCCCCGATAGATCGAGCGCGCCCGAGGACACACTCATCGTGCGCCCTGCAGCCAGCGTGATGGAGCCGAGATTGGTGAACGTCGGCGTTGTGCCGCTCATGTTCACCACGAGGTCTGCGGCGCCAAGCGTGAGCGCCGAGCGGTGCACGTGCGCAGCACTCGCCTTCGCAATAGTGAGTGGCTGGAGGATGTCGAGCGTGCCGCTGTTATCCAACTGCGCCGCAAGCATTCGCGTGCCGCCGCTGCCCACAATCGTGCGAATGGTGCCGCCCGCCGCATTGTTCAGCGTGCCATTTGTGACCGCGAACGTCGATGTGTAGCCCGCGTCGCGCGACACAATCTCGATGGTGCCCGTGTTGGTAAAGCCGTTGGTCACCGTGAGCGTGAGGCCGCCGAAGATGTTTGACGACCGCGCCTCAAGTGTCCCCGTGGATGCCATCGTCAGCGGTGCAGCAATCGTCGCAGAGCCAAGCGCCGTCAATCGACCAGCAACCGTGAACGAGGGCGCGTTGATCGTGCCCGTGATGATGCGAAGCGAGTCGCCGGCGGGCACGGTGTATGCCGAGGCAAACGCGGTGCTGCCGTTGAGCGTGAGCCGCGTGCGCGCCGAGGTCGGCGTCATCATCAGCGATACGTTGTTGAGCGAGAGCGTGGCGCTGTCGCCGACGAACGTGCCGCCGGTGAGATCGAGTGAGCCGCCGCTCACAAAGAACGTGCGTCCGCTCGCGACCGTGATGCTCCCGAGATTGGTAAAGCTCGGCGTCGTGCCGGTCTGCGTCACTGTGAGGTTGGCAGCACTCAGCGCCAGCGCACTCCGGTGCACGTGCACGGCACTCGCTTTATCAATCGTGAGTGGATACGCGAGCGGAATGCTGCCGCTGTTGTCGAGCTGCGCGAACACCGTGCGCGAGCCACCCGCACCAGCCAACGGACGGATCGTTCCAGTCGCCGAGTTCACGAGCGTGCCGTTCGTGACGGCAAATCCCGAGGAGTACCCCGCATCGAACGCAACCAAGTCAATGGTGCCGTTGTTGGTGAATCCGTTAGAAACCGTGAGAATGATGCTGCCGTTCACGTTGTTGCTACGCGCCTCGAGTGCCGCCGTTGGCTCGGTGGTGAGCGGGGCCGCGATGGTCGTGGCACCAAGCGCGGTGAAGCGACCGATCAGGTGCAAGCCGGCACCGCCAACCGTGCCACCCATCACACGCAGTGAGTCACCCGCAGGCACGGTGTACGGCGCTGTGAACGACGTGCCCGTATTGAAGTCGATGCGCGTCCGAGCCGAAGCAGGCGTCATCGTCAGCGCCACATTCGTGAGCGAGAGCGTTGCGGTGTCGCCAACCACGACGCCACCAGTCAAATCGAGCCCGCCACCACTCACCGCGAGAGTGCGGTTCAGCGGCAGCGTAATCGTTGACAGATTCGTGAATGTCGGCGTCGTACCTGTCTGCGTGACCGTCAAGTTCCCTGGCGCGAGAGTGATCGGTACGCGATTGATGTGCTGCGACGAACCGCGCGCGAGTTGCAAGCTGGTTTGCAAGTCAAGCGCGCCGCTGTTGTCGAGCTGTGCAGCCAGCGTGCGCGCGCCGCCAGCGCCCGGCAATGGGCGAATCACGCCAGTCGCTGCATTGGTGAGCGTTCCGGAAGTCACGGTGATTCCCGACGAGTACCCCGCATTTTGCGAAGTCATCAGGAGCTGACCGTTGTTCGTGAAGCCGTTCGAGATGGTGAGAATGAGACTGCCGTACTCACTGTTTGGGCGCGCCTCAACCACCGCTGTTGACGATGTGGTCAGGGGCGCAGCAATCGTCGCTTGGCCGAGCGCCACGAGTCGTCCGTCCACATGCAGACCCGGCGCGTTCATCGTACCGCCGACAATGCGCAGGGAGTCGTTCGCAGGAACCGTGTACGCCGAGGTAAGCGCCGTACCGCTGCCGAAGTGGATGCGAGTGCGTGCCGACGCGGGCGTCATCGTCAGCGCTACGCCATTGAGCATCAGCGTCGCTGTGTCGCCCACGAACGTACCGCCCGCCAGATCCAGCGAGCCGCCATTGACCGTAAACGTGCGCCCCGTCGCCGCCGTCATCGTCGAAAGGTTCGTGAAGCTCGGCGTCGTACCCAACTGAGTGACAGTGAGATTGTTGGTGAGCAGCGAGATTGGCGCGCGGTTCACGTGCGCCGCGCTCGATTTGTCGAGTAGGAGGCCAGTTTGCAGATCAATCGATCCGCTGTTGTCGAGTTGCGCGTGCAGCGTGCGCGCACCACCAGCTCCAGGCAACGGCCGAATGACGCCACCCGCGGCGTTGTTGAGCGTACCGCTCGTGACCGTGAATGCCGTCGAGTAGCCGGCATCCGCAGACGTCATCTCAATCGTGCCGACGTTGGTAAATCCGTTAGCGACGGTGAGTTCAATACTGCCACCGACATTCGTCGAGCGGACGTCAATGGTGCCGCCGACTGCCGTGGTGAGCGGTGCGTTGATGGTCGCGCTGCCGAGTGCCACCAGGCGCCCGCCGACCGTGAGACCAGGTGCGTTGAACGCGCCTCCGACTACGCGCATCGAATCGCCAGCCGGAATCGTGTACGCGGACGCGAACACGGTTCCGGATCCCAGATTGAATCGTGTGCGTGCACTCGCCGGCGTCATCACCAGCGAGATGTTGGATGTAGAAAGCGTCGCGGCATCGCCGCTCAGCAATCCGCCCGCGAGATTGAGCGTCCCGCCACCGTTTACCGTGAACGTGCGCCCCGGCGCCATCGTGATTGTGCCGATATTCGTGAAGCTCGGCGTCGTTCCCGACTGCGGGACCGTCAGGTTGGCGGTGGTCAATGCGATGGTGCTGCGATTGATGTGCGCCGACGATGCGCGCGCGAGCGTCAACCCGGTTTGCAAATCGAGTGTTCCCGAGTTGTCGAGCTGCGCACTCAGCGTGCGAGCGCCTCCAGGACCCGCGATGGTGCGAATCACACCAGTCGCAGAGTTGTTCAGCGTGCCGCTGCTCACCGCGAACGTGGACGAGTAGC
>JAYUWY010000459.1:0-5284 GCA_043753285.1 Gemmatimonas sp.
TTCCGCGCCGCGATGTCCACGGAAGCATTCCGTGCGGCGATGTCTAACGAGGCCTTCCGCTCGTTGATGTCCACGGAAGCCTTCCGCGCGCTGTCCAACTCGGAAGCGTTCCGCCAGCTCAGCCGTAGCGCGCAACTGTCGGAAGCCTTCCAGAACGAAGCCGCACGCTCCAGGCAGTAAGTCCCACCCGTAGGTCTGCGCTGGCCCTCGCCCTCTTACGGGGGCGGGGGCCAGCGCTTACGTTCGGGGCCGTGCGAAACCTCCGACTGCGGCCCAAAAACCTCGCTCTGATCGTCGGCCTCAATTGCATCGCCTTCTCGGGAGCACTGGCGCAGTTCCAGTCGCTCGAGACGGCCACGATGCGATTGATGTACACCTCGCCGCTGCAGTCGTATTTGGTGCCGCAGGTGATGGCGACCTTCGACAACGCGCTGCGCTTCCACCAGCAGCTCTTCGACTACTCGCCGAACGGCAAGATCAACATTCTCGTGCACGATCTCTGGCACTCGGGCAACGCCGGTGCGCGGCCCGTCCCAGAGAATCACGTCACGGTGGGCATTGCGCCCTACGGCCACGACTACGAATCGGCACCCGCTCCAGAGCGGATGGCGTCGTCAATGAATCACGAGCTCGCGCACATCGTCACCACCGACAAAGCCACCGCGTCGGACCGATTCTTTCGCGCGATGTTCTTCGGCAAGGTGACGCCCAACGCTGAGCAGCCGGTCTCGACGCTGTACAGCTACCTCACCACGCCGCGCTGGTACGCCCCGCGCTGGTATCTCGAGGGCATCGCCACCTACCTCGAAACGTGGATGAACGGCGGACTCGGCCGCGCACTCGGCCCCTACGACGAGATGGTGTTTCGCACGATGGTGCGCGACTCGCTCACGATGTATGACGTAGTCGGATTGGAGTCCGAAGGCACGACGGTGGATTTCCAAGTCGGATCCAACTCGTACCTCTATGGAACGCGTTTCGTTAGCTATCTCGCGCTGACGTACGGCAACGACAAGCTGCTCGCGTGGTTCAATCGCACGGAAGGCAGCAAGCGTTATTTCTCGTCACAGTTTCGCGAAGTGTTTGGGACTTCGCTGCCACACGAATGGAACAAGTGGATTGAGTGGGAGCGCGAGTGGCAGCGTCAGAATCTCGCATCTATTCGCCAGCACCCGACCACCGTCGCGCGCCCGCTCACGAATCGTACGCTCGGCTCGGCGTCGCGTGCGTTCTACGATACCACAGACAACTCGCTGCTCGTCGCGATTCGCTATCCGGGGCAGGAAGCGCAGATCGTGAGCATTGATGTGTCCACGGGCGAGTTCTCGCGCGTGAGCAACTTGGTGGGCGCTACGGGGCTCTCGGTGACGTCGCTGGCATTTGATGCCGCTGCGCGCACGCTGATTTACACCACAAACAACGCCGATTGGCGTCATGTGCTCGCGTTGGATCTCGAGACGGGACGTTCTCGCACGCTGCTCGAGAATGCGCGCGTCGGAGACCTTGCGTTCAATGCCGCAGATCGCTCGCTGTGGGGCGTGCGGCATGACAACGGACTCTCGACGCTGGTGCGCATCGCGCATCCGTACACGGAATGGAAGCAGGTGTGGACGCTGTCGTACGGGCGCGACCTGTTTGACTTGGATGTGTCCCCGGATGGCGCGTCGTTGATTGGTTCGCTCTCGGAGATTGGCGGCGAGCAGAAGTTGGTGCGGATGAACATCGCCGAGTTGCTGCGAGGCAACACAACGCCAGATGAGTTGTACGACTTTGGCGAGTGGTCGCCGAGCAATTTTGTGTATTCGCGCGACGGGAAGTTTCTGTTTGGCTCGTCGTACTTCTCGGGTGTGGCAAATGTGTTTCGCTACGAGTTCGCGACCAAGGCGATGATCGCGCTGAGCAATGCGGAGACTGGGTTCTTTAAGCCGGTGCCCATCTCAGAAGATTCGTTGGTGGTGTTCGCGTACTCGGGCACCGGCTTTGTGCCGTCGATGATTGCAAACGCAGAAGTAGACAGCGTGAGTGCGATTGGCTTCTTGGGCAATGAGATCGCCGAGAAGCGGCCGGATGTGCAGGGTTGGATGCCGCCAGCACCGGAGCGTGTGGATCCCGCAGCGGTTACGGCCGCGACGCACGACTACACCGCGCGCGCCAACTTCAAGCTCGACAACGCGTATCCCGTCGTCGAAGGCTACCAAGACGCACTGGGACTCGACGCGCCGGCAGTGGGCATGCGCTTCAACTTCTCGGATCGCATTGGCGCGACGGGGCTGGAGCTCACGTCGTCGTATTCGCCGGACACTCGGTTGCCTTCGGATGAGCGTTTGCATGTGCGTGCCGTGTTCAGGCATTGGAATTGGAAGATCTCCGCCGCACTGAACCGCGCGGACTTCTACGATTTGTTTGGCCCCACCAAGGCCAGCCGTCGCGGCTACTCGGTGGGCGTCCAGTACTCCAACAACATCTTCACTGATGGCCCGACCGCGCTGAGCTACACGCTGAATGCGGCAACGTTTGGCAATCTGGCCATCCTGCCAGAATTCCAAGACGTCGCGTCGTCGTTCTCGAAGCTCACCTCGTTCTCGGCGGATCTCGCCTACAAGTCCATGCGTCGCTCGCTCGGCGCCATTGACGATGAGCTCGGCACCACGTGGAGCACCGCTGTGCGCGGCAATGCTGTGAACGGCGATTTGTTTCCTCGCGTGAGCATGGATGCGTCTAAGGGATTCCTGCTGCCGCTGGATCATTCGTCGCTGTGGTTCCGCGCGTCGGCCGGCAGCTCAGTTGACAGCGACCGCGCCGAGCCGTTTGCGCGCTTCTACTTTGGCGGCTTTGCGAATAACTGGGTGGACTACCGCAGCCCCAAGCAGTTCCGCGGCGTGGAGAGCTTCCCAGGCCTTGAGATCAACCAAGTGAGTGGCGCCACGTATGGCAAAGCGCAAATCGAGTGGAACTCGCCGCCGCTGCGCTTTCGCTCAGCCGGCATTCCAAGCGCGTATCTGCGCTGGGCGGGGCTCTCGCTGTTTGCCTCGGGCCTCGTGACGGACTTTGATGTGGCCGCTGAACAACGCACAGTGCAGAGCGTGGGCGCGCAGGTGGATTTGCGGATGATCACCATCTCGCATCTCGAGAGCACCATCTCCCTGGGCTACGCCGTAGCGAAGGGGCAGGGCATTCCGCTTCGCAATGCGTGGATGCTGTCGTTCAAGCTGATGTAATGGGCGCGCTTTCGCTCGGCGTCAGCGTTGTCCCGATATTTCTGTTCCTCGGCGCGTTGGTGCTCATTGATAGCTACAAGCTGGTGTCGCTGCGTGCCGTTTTGTTTGCGGTGGCTGCGGGCGTGATTGCGGCGTTGGCGTCGTACGCGGCCAATGTGTGGTTGCAGGGCGCGCTGCCGGTGGATTCTCTGCGCTACTCGCGGTACGTGGCGCCTGTTGTGGAAGAGACTTTGAAAGTGCTGTACATCGCGTTTTTAATGCGGCGCGCTAAAGTTGGCTTCGTGGTGGATGCGGCGATTTATGGATTCGGCGTTGGTGCTGGGTTTGCAATGCTCGAGAACCTGTACTACGTCAGCGTGAATCCCGACGCGGCAATCTGGACCTGGTTTGTACGCGGCTTCGGCACGGCGTTGATGCACGGCGGCTGTACGGCGATTGCTGCGATGGTGGCAAAGACGTTGTTTGACCGCGTGGAAGAGTTTCGGTTCTCGAGCGTGTTGGCTGGACTCGGCGCCGCCATCGTACTGCACTCGATCTACAATCACTTCTTGCTGCAGCCGCTGATTGGCACTGGTCTAATCGTGCTCGTGTTTCCGTACGTGAGCATTGCGGTGTTTCAGCAGAGCGAGAAAGTAACGAGAACTTGGCTGGGCAACGGCTTTGACCTCGATCAAGAGTTGTTGCGTGCGATGAAGCAGGGCAAAGTGTCGGAGACTCCCGTGGGCAAGTATCTGCGCACCGTGCGCAGCAAGTTTGCACCCGAAGTGATTGTAGACATGATGTGCTTGCTGAGACTCCGCGCTGAGCTGGGAATCAAAGCCAAAGGAATTCTCATGATGCGCGAAGCGGGCTTTGATCCCGAACCAGATCCCAAGGTACGCGCCATCTTCGACGAGCTCGCGTACTTGGAGAAGAGCATCGGTCGCATCGGCATGCTCTCGCTCAAGCCGTTTTTGCACACGAGCACCAAAGACCTGTGGCAGCTCACGCTGCTGGACGAGGCGCGCGCGTGAACAATCCCACTCCTTCGCGGGGCACATCAACGACGCTCCGGGCGTTGCCAAATGCGTTGATTGTTGGGCGCGTGGGTGCGGTGTCCGAGGCGTTTGTAGGGTTGGAGCGGGAAGGGTACCTCGTGCGAGTTGTCGTTGACGGTACACAAGCGCTCGAGCGGCTGCATGCGGATCGCCACGAGTTGGTGGTGCTCGACTTGGATGCGCTCGGTGCGGGCGCGCTTTCTGTGCTCTCGTCTATTCGCGGCGATGGTGAGATTGCGCAGGTGCCGGTGCTGGTGATCACTGCGTCCGATGACATCAACATGATTGAGCAGTGCCTGGAGAACGGCGCCGATGATTATTTGCCCAAGGTGTTTGGGCCTGCCGTGCTCCGAGCGCGCATCAATGCTGCTTTGGACCGCCGTCGTTTACGCGATAGCCAAGACCTGCGCAAAGAGATGGCCGTCGCGCGCAACATCCAGCGCGACTTCTTGCCGGAGACGTTACCGGCGTTGCGCACGGTGCAGCTCGAAGCCGCGCTGAGGCCCGCCAAGCAGGTGAGCGGCGATTTCTATGATGCGTTCACACTCACGCCAAGCGGCAATCTGTTCTTCGTCGTTGGAGATGTCTGCGACAAGGGCGTGGGTGCCGCGCTGTTTATGGCGCTGTTCCGCAGCTTGATTCGCGCCTCGGCAGACCCAGTCGGCGGCGGCGCGATTCAAATGATTGGCGGACGCCGCACGCTCGTGATGCAGTCGCTGGAGTCTGCGTCGCCGGCCGACTTACTCACCCGTGTGGCGGGATTCACCAACAACTACATCGCTCGGCTACACGGCCGCACGAACATGTTCGCGACGACATTCCTCGCTGTGCTCGACCCAGACTACGGCACGCTCGACTACGTGAACGCTGGACACGAGCCGGCGCTAATCGTCGCGGTTGACGGCTCCATTCGCGAGCTAAGGCCAACGGGCCCCGCGCTGGGTATGATGCCGGACTCCACGTTCAAAGCGATGAGCACCACGCTGGAGCGCGGCGAATCACTCGTGGCGTTTACGGATGGACTCGCCG
>JAYUWY010000460.1:0-2666 GCA_043753285.1 Gemmatimonas sp.
TGCGCGCCAACCCTGACGGACACCGCGGTCGCATTGTCCGATGGGAGGTGCAGATCATCGGCATGCAGACCGCTGATCCGCTTCGGCGCGATATGGCCGCCAACGAGCCATTTCTCCTCGCGATGGGACCCACCGGTGAGAACGCGACGCTCTATGTGACTGTGCCACAAGCACTTGTCGCTGAGTCACGCACAATTGCGCCGCTCACGACTGTACTCCTGACCGCTCGGATAAGAACTGGAAGGTCAAACCCAACTGGCGCGCCTATCCTTGAGCTCATCTCCCTTGTGAAAAAGTAGTTCTGACCGAAAGGTCAGATGTATAGAATTGTTCAACTGTCAAATATTGGCACTCCCGGTGTGATTGCGGGCAAGTGTACCATGTCAGGGTGAGTTCTAGCCGAGTCTATTCCCGGATCCTCACCCTGATGTTGGCCGCCGTGGTGTTTGGCGGCTCGGCGGCGCGGACGCACGCGCTCCCGTCAGGGGCTGAACCGACCGTCGCCGACTCCCTCAGGGGTCGTAGTGGACACCTTCGAGTCGCCATCCTCCCCACACCGGAGGACACCGCGACGTTGCGGAGCGTGGCCGACTCGGTCACAGGCTCGGTCTTTCATTACATCGCGATGGTGCCGTTCGCCCAGAAGCAGAACGGGCGCGTCGGTGCCTTCAACGTCGGCCGCTACCCTGCTGAACGTCGCCTGCTCTCGCCGCTCTACCGGGTGCCGCAGGGATTCATTGAAGTGACCCCCGAGATGCTGAGCTTGGCCGTCTCCACACACTTCACGCTCGAGCAGTTCGTGTCCGCCCGGGACCAGCGCGACGTCTGGCCCAAGGCGATGGTGCTCGATCTGCGCCTCGTGGACAAACTCGAGCTGGTCATCATGGCGCTTCAGGACTCGGGCTTCGTAAGCCCTAAGCTCAAGCTGCTCTCCGCGTTCCGCACGCCGTCCACCACCATGCGCAACGCACGGACCGCCCAGGCACCGAACTCGCGCCATCAGTACGGCGACGCCGCGGACTTCATTGTGGACGCCAACGAGGACGGGCGCATGGACGACCTCAACCGCGACGGCCGTGTGGATTTGGCCGACGCCCGCTATCTCGTCCGCGTGATCCTTGCCGTGGAAGCTGAGCACCCAGAACTGGTGGGCGGCATTGGCGTGTACCGCGGCCCGTTTGTGCACGTGGACTCGCGCGGCGAGCGCGCCCGCTGGGGACTGCAGTAGGTTGTAGGTATGCACGAAGTCCTGCGCGACCGCATCCTGCGCCGCCTCGAGGCGCTCCCTGAAGACCGACTCTATCAGGTGCTCGACTACGTCGAGTTCTTGGAGTCCAAGTACGCCAAGCGTCAGGCGCCCTCACCCAACGTGCTGCAGCGCTTTGCCGAAGGCGTCGAAGACACACTGCGCGCGGGCAATCTGTCGGCGTCTACTGTGGCTGAGGCCATGGGATTTATGAGCAAGGCGATGGGTGTGCTGAATGGCGTCGCTGCTGCTGGAAAGAGCGTGGCCAGCGACATCGTCGGCACTGCGAGCGGCTCGACGCCCACGAAGACGGAGTCGCCGACTCCTCCGCCCACCAAGCCACCGCAGCCGTAGGGTCGCGGTAGAGCGTATGGGGTCCCCTGATTATCTTACGAGATGAGCCCCCTGCCTGATCGCGTGCGCGCGGAACCCGCGCTGACTTTTGATGATGTGCTGCTCGTCCCGCGGCACTCGCTCGTCCACCCAAAGGACGTCACCACCTCCACGCGCTTCACGCGCGGGATCACGCTCCAAGTGCCGTTGGTGTCTGCGGCGATGGACACGGTGACCGAATCCGAAATGGCAATCGCCTTGGCACGCGCCGGCGGCATTGGCGTCCTGCACAAAAACATGGCGATTGATCGCCAGGCCGCCGAAGTGGACCGCGTGAAGCGCTCCGAGAGCGGGATGATTCGCAATCCCATCACGCTGCAGCCGTCTGCCACGCTGCGCGAAGCCGTCGGATTGATGGCCCGCTTTCATATCAGTGGCGTGCCGGTCGTGGACGGCAACGGAAAGCTGGTCGGCATCATCACGAATCGCGATTTGCAGTTTGAGCGACAGTTGGACCGTCCGCTCGCTGATGCGATGACGAAGGAAGGCCTGATCACTGCGCCCGCCGGCACGTCGCTCGACGAAGCCGAACAGATCATGGGCAAGCACCGCTTTGAGAAGCTTCCGGTGGTGGACAAGGATTACAAGCTCATCGGCTTGATCACCGTGAAAGACATCCACAAGCGCCGCCAGTTTCCGAATGCCGCAAAGGACAGCGAGGGACGTCTCCTCGTGGCGGCAGCAATCGGAGCAGGCGGCGATTTTCTTGCCCGCGCAAAAGCACTCATTGATGCCGGCGTTGACGCACTCATCGTGGATACCGCACACGGACACTCGCAGGGCGTGCTCGATGCCACTGCAAAAGTGCGCGAAGCATTCCCGCAGGTGCAGCTGATCGCAGGCAACATCGCAACAGAAGCTGCCGCACGCGCGCTGGTTGAGCGCGGCGTGGACGCAGTGAAAGTCGGCGTCGGCCCCGGTTCGATTTGCACCACGCGCGTAGTCACGGGCATTGGCGTTCCGCAGTTGACCGCCATCTTCGACGCCGTGCGCGGCGCGGGTGACATTCCCGTCATCGCTGACGGTG
>JAYUWY010000461.1:0-11509 GCA_043753285.1 Gemmatimonas sp.
CTCTCCATCTCGCAGATTTCCGAGACGGTGTTCATTCTGTCGATTCCGTTCTTCCTCAAGCGTTTTGGCATTCGCACCGTGATGCTCATCAGCATCATCGCGTGGGTGCTTCGCTTTGGTCTGTTCGCCGTCGGCAATCCAGGTAGCGGTCTGTGGCTGCTTGTGCTCTCGATGATTGTGTACGGCATGGCGTTTGACTTCTTCAATATCTCGGGATCGCTGTTTGTAGATCGCGAGGCCAGCCCAGGCATCCGCGCCTCGGCGCAGGGCTTCTTCATGATCATGACCAACGGCGTCGGTGCCTTCATTGGCGGCACGGCCAGCGGTTGGGTGGTGGATCGCTTCACCGTCGATGGTGTGAAGGATTGGACCTCGATCTGGACCGCCTTCGCAGCGTATGCGCTGGTATTGGCGATCGTCTTCCCGTTCGTCTTCCCTCGAGAGAAAGCAGTACCGCAAACCAGCACGTAGGACTCGCGGCTGCTCCGCTAGCGACCCAAGTATCCAACCCGTAGTCCCTCGTGCGCGCGAGCGGCTGCGGGCGAGCCAATCTCGTACGTCGTGCCGCTCGTGCTCCACGTGATGTGATCTGCGCCGTCGAGGAGCGTCTCGACATCGTGCCCAGTGACCACCACTGCGCAGCCCGCACGCGCCATCGCACGGAATGTTTGCATCAGCGCCTCAGCATCAATCGGCGCGATACCGCGCAAGGGTTCGTCAGCGAGCAAGCAACGCGGGCTTCGTACTAACACGGCGGCTACATCTGCGCGGCGCTGTTCGCCGCCACTGAGTACCGGCGGTCGTACGTCAATGCGTTCAAGAATCCCCATCGTGGCTGCGGCCTCGTCCACGGAAGCACCGCCGGGAAACTGCTCCGCAATCATCTCCAGCTGCGCGCGGACTGTAAGCGCCGAAGACAGCACGCCGCGATCTGGCAAATAGAACACGCCTTGGCGTGCGAGTAGATGCGGCTTTGCACTCAGCTCGGCGCGTCCGTCGCAATGCACAACGCCTGAGTCCGGCTCGAGCCAGCCCGCCGCGATGCGCATCAGAGTGCTCTTTCCTTCGCCGCTACGCCCCAACAGTGCGCGCACTTGGCCGGATACGGCACGCAAGGATGCCGAGCTCAACACACGTCGTCCACCGAACGACTTGCTCACACAGTCCGCGACGAGAAACGGCGCACTCATGCCGCGCTCACGGAGCGCGCAATCACTACCACCAGAGCAAGCGCAGACTCCGCCGCGATCGCACCGAGTCCGAGCCACATCGACTGCGCGAGTGGCGACAGACCAAGGTTCGCAAGAAACACCCGCTCCGAGAGCCGCAGGGATTCAAGCCAGCCCACGAGCATTGTCATCGCAACGACGGCCGGCGCGGCTCCAAGAGTGATCCGCTGTGAGGAACCACCCAAAGAAGCCGCGAGCAGAAGCACAGCCAGCATCGTGAGGCGTAGCAGCAGCGAAAGTCGCAGCCCACGCCAAAACAGATACCGCTGAGAAAGAAAAAGACCGCGCATCGGAGTTGCTACCCGAGCTGCGGCCCTCTGTGCCCTCTGTGCTCTCTGTGGTGAATCGCCCTTCACCCCAGCGTCGTCAAAATCCGCGGCCCATCCGCCGTAATCGCCACCGTATGCTCAAAGTGCGCCGAGAGCTCACCATCCATCGTCACGATGGTCCACTTGTCGCTGAGCGTGCGCGTCGCCGGCCCACCCGCGTTCACCATGGGCTCGATCGCAATCGTCATGCCCACCTGCAACCGCGGCCCACGCTTCGGCTTGCCGTAGTTCGGCACCTGCGGCTCCTCGTGCATCACAGCACCCACCCCGTGTCCCACGAGATCCTTCACCACGCTGAAGCCCGCAGCCTTCACCACGGCTTCACAGGCCGCGCCCAAATCACCGATGTGATTCCCAATCGTGCACTGCCCAATCGCCGCGAACAGCGACTGCTCCGTCACGTCCATCAGCTTCTTCGCGGGCTTGGAGATGTTGCCCACGGCGTATGTCCACGCGGAGTCCGTGTGGAAGCCGCCATAGTGCACGCCAATGTCCACGGTGATCAAATCGCCGTCGCGCAAAATGCGCTTCGCGGACGGAATGCCGTGCACGATCTCTTCGTTGAGCGAGATGCACGCCGAGCCAGGGAAGCCGTAGAGGCCCTTAAACGACGGCGTAGCGCCCGCGTGCGAGCGAATGAAGCTCTCCACCATCGCGTCGATCTCGAGCGTGGAGATGCCCGCCTGCAGCGCTGGCTTGATGTGTTGGTGCGTTGCGGCGAGGATGCGGCCACCGGCCGCCATCGTCTCAATTTCGCGCGCGCTCTTGAGCTGAATCACGGTGCCCGCTGCCGCTCTAGCGGCCGACGGCCCGAAGCGCGCGCGCCGTCACGTCGTCAAACGAACCGACGGCGTTGATGTGCTGCACGTTCGCACCTTGGCGCACGTACCAGTCGAGCACCGGCTTCGTCTGCGCGTGATATACCTTGAGACGATTGCGAATGGCGTCGGGCTCATCGTCCTTACGACGCACGAGTGTGCCGCCGCACTGGTCGGGGCACGGACGCCCAGCCTGCAGACCCGTGAACGGCTTCTGCTCTTTGTCGCAGGTCGTGCGTCCCGAGAGACGCTCCACCAAGATCTCGTCTTCAATCTGAAAGTCGAGCACGACGTCTACGCTCTTGCCGATTTCAGCCGTGAGAGACTTCAGTCCCTCAGCCTGCGGCAGCGTGCGCACCACGCCGTCGAGAATCGCGCCTTTCGCGTACATCGGCGAGGCCAGCGTCTCTTTGATAATCCCAAGGATGACCGCATCGGGCACGAGATCCCCGCGGTCCATAAAGCCCTTCGCCTCGAGACCGAGCTTCGTGCCCTCCTTCACTGCGGCACGAAGCACATCGCCCGTGGCCACCTTGGAAACGCCAAGGGAAGCGGCAATGCGCTCCCCTTGTGTTCCCTTTCCAGCGCCAGGCGGTCCCAGCAGGACGACGATCAACGCTAGAAGCCCTGCTGGACATTACGTCCGCGGAACTTCACGCGGCCGCCCTTCTTCATGAAGCCATCGTACTTACGCAGCAGCAGGTGCTGCTGCATCTGCGCCATCGTGTCGAGGGCAACGCCCACTACGATGAGCAGCGACGTGCCGCCAAACTGGAACGGCACCGAGAACGCGTCGGCCAACAGAATCGGCAGCAGCGCAATCGCCGTGAGGAACGCCGCACCAGGAAGCGTGATGCGCGTAACCACGTAATCGATGTACTCCGCCGTCTTCGCGCCCGGCTTCACGCCAGGAATAAAGCCGCCCTGCTTCTTCAAATTCTCCGCCAACTCCACCGGATTGAAAATGATGCTGGTGTAGAAGTAGCTGAAGAACATGATGAGCACAGCGAGCAGCGAGATGTAGAGCCACGTGCCCGGCGCGAAGTACTCAGCAAACTGCGACAAGCGCTGATTGCCCGAGAACTGTGCGACGGCACCCGGCACCACGATGATGCTCTGCGCGAAGATGATCGGCATCACGCCTGCGGTGTTGATGCGCAGGGGGATGAAGTTCTTCGCCGCTTCGCGCTGACGGCCACGGGCCATCGTGCGCTGCGGAATCTGAATCGCGATGCGACGTGCAGCGAGCGTCATTGCGACAACGCCTGCCACCACGAGCAGCATCGTCACGGTCATGCCCAGCAAACCGAGCAGCGAAACCGCGCCCGTGCTGAGGAACGAAAACATCTGGAAGATGCTCGGCCAGAACCGCTCAACGATCGAGAAGAAGATGAGCAGCGAGGCGCCGTTGCCGAGGCCACGCTCTGTGATCTGTTCGCCGAGCCACATCACGAAGAGCGCGCCCGTCGTGAGGAAGAGCACCATCTGGAACATGAAGCTGGGACCAGGATTCAACACGGCACCCTGCACGCTCGACGTAAAGAGCGCGTAGCCGTAAGCCTGAACCGCCGCGAGGCCGACAGTGCCGTAGCGCGTCCACTGCGTGATGCGCTTACGACCCTCCTCGTCCTTGTTCATCTTGTCCATCGCGGGCACCACCGCGGCGGCGATCTGCATAAAGATCGACGCCGAGATGTACGGCATGATGCCAAGCGCGAAGATCGTGGAGCGCGAGAGATTGCCGCCCACGAACAAGTCGTAGAGACCGAGCAGCCCGCCGCCCTGGCTCGCGAAGAAGTCCAACATCGCCGTCACGTCCACGCCCGGGGCGGTGACGTGCGATCCCACCCGGTAAATCACCAGGCAGAGGAACGTGAACGTGATCTTCTGCCAGAGCTCCGGCGTGCGGTAAATATTGCCCGCAGCCGCCAGCGGATTCGCCTGGGCCATGTCTTACGCCTCGACCGTGCCGCCAGCGGCGACGATCTTGGTTGCGGCGCCGGCGCTCACCTTGAGCCCCTTCACCGTGTACGCCTTCGTCACGTCGCCATTGGCGAGCAACTTGGCCGGACCCTTGGAAAGCTTCGCGAACCCTGCGGCCACGAGCGTTTCCATCGTGATCTCCGTCCCCTCGACCAATGCGAGATCGTCGAGTCCGACAACCTGATATTCCACACGGAACGGATTGTGGAAGCCACGCTTCGGCACGCGACGCGTGAGCGGCATCTGGCCGCCTTCAAAGTGCGGCTTGTTACCGCCCGGTCCGTGATGGCCCGAACGCGCCTTAATACCCTTATGGCCCTTACCCGACGTCTTACCCGTGCCGGAACCCGGTCCACGCCCGAGACGCTTGCGGTTGCGGTGCGAGCCCGGCGTACGCGCCAAGGTGCCCAGTGTGATCTTGTCGTCGCTCATGTGTTAACCCTCTTCCGGCGTCACTTCAACCAAGTGACGCACGCGCTTGATCATGCCGCGCAGAGCCGGCGAGTCCTGGTGGACCACCGACGCCTGATGATGCCGGAGGCCCAGCGCCTCGAGCGTCGCGTTCATGACCTTGTTATGACCGATACCGGAACGCACCTGAGTGATGCGCACCTTCCCCGTCGTCAGGGTGTTCGGCTCAGTGTGCTTCGGACCGCGAGTGCGGTGCCAAACAAACGTCCGCGGCATTAGACCGTCTCCTTCGACTTGGCGCGCGAACGATACGGCAGCGAGTTCACCTCGACGCCACGCTCACGAGCAATCTGCTCAACCGTCGTGAGGGCCTGAAGGCCATCAAGCGCAGCAAGCACCATGTTGTGCGGATTCGTGGAGCCGAGCGACTTCGTGAGAATGTCGTGGATGCCCACGCATTCCATAATCGCACGTACCGCGCCACCCGCGATCACGCCTGCACCAGGAGCCGCTGGCTTCATCAGAACCTTACCGGCTCCGTGCTTGCCGACGATCTCGTGAGGAATGGTCGCGCCCGTCATCGGAATCGTCACCATCGCGCGACGGGCCCCGTCCACAGCCTTGCGGACTGCTTCAGAGACTTCGTTCGCCTTGCCCGTCGCAATACCAACCTTCCCCTGCCCATCGCCGACGGCGACAAGCGCGTTGAAGCTGAAGCGACGGCCACCCTTCACGACCTTAGCGACGCGATTGATCGCGATCACGTTCTCGAGGAGATCGCTCCCCTCACGTTCCTGCATCGGATTGCCACCGCGGCCACCGTCACGTCCGCCACGGCCACCTTCGCCGCCACGTCCGCCGGGACCACCCGGGCCACGACCGCCACCGGGGCCGCCTGGGCCACCGCGACCGCCAGAACCACCCTGGCCGCCACGACCGCCGCCGGCGCCACCGCGACCGCCGCCTGGGCCACCGCGTCCGCCACCGCTGCGGGCAGAACCACCGCCGCTACGGGCGGAGCCGCCACCACCGAAACCACCAGTCTGTTCAGCCATTTAGAACTCCAACCCGCCTTCGCGGGCTCCGTCGGCCACCGCTTTCACGCGGCCGTGATACTGGTATCCACCGCGATCGAACACGACCTTCGTGATGCCGGCTTCCTTCGCCTTGGAGGCGACGAGCTTGCCGACTTCGACCGACTTCTCGGACTTCTTGCCGGTCAAGCCGGCGTCGGTGATGGTCATCAACGTGTGATGCTTCACATCGTCGACGAGCTGCACCGAGACGTGCTTGAGCGAACGGAAGACCACAAGACGCGGCCGCTCGGCCGTGCCCTGCACCTTCGCCCGCACTCGGATATGACGACGCGCGCGCAACCCAGCACGCGTCTTCGGAACACGCTTTCCTGGCATTACTTACCTCCTGCCTTACCGGCCTTACGCCGGACGACTTCACCCTGGTACTTGATGCCCTTGCCCTTGTACGGCTCGGGGGGACGCAGCAAGCGGATTTCCGCTGCCACCTGTCCAACCTTTTCCTTGTCTGCGCCTTCGATCAACACAACCGTCGGCTGCGGCGCCGTCAGCTTGATGCCAGCGGGTGCCTTGTACTGGATCTGGTGCGAGAAACCCAGCGCCAGCTGCAGACCAAACGGCTTCGGCTCGGCCTTGAAGCCGACGCCCGTGATCTCCAGAACCTTCTTGTAGCCGTTCGCGACGCCTTCGACCATGTTGGCCACGAGCGTACGCGACAGACCGTGCAGCGACTTGTGCAACGTTTCGTCCGACGGACGCGAAACGGTGATCGTGTTGCCGTCGATCGCCACCTTCATTTCCGGGTGGATCGTGCGGGTCAACTCACCCTTCGGGCCCTTCGCCGACACTTTGTTGCCATCGATCTTGACCGTGACACCAGCGGGCACGGTGATCGGGAGCTTTCCAATACGTGACATGGTGGGCTCCTTACCAGACGAGGGCCAACAACTCACCGCCGGTGCGCTGCGCGCGCGCCTCGCGGTCTGTCATCAGGCCCTTAGAGGTGGACAGGATGGCGACGCCAAGTCCGTTGCGCACGCGAGGAATCTCGCCGGCGCCAACGTACTGACGAAGTCCAGGAGACGACACACGACGCAACTCACGAATCACTGGCGTGTTGCCAGCATACTTGAGCGCGACGCGGAGGACCTTCTTGCCCTCTGGCGTCTCGATGGTCTTGTAATCGGTAATGAAGTTGCTCTCCTTCAGCAGGCGAGCAATCTCCACCTTCATCTTGGACGCCGGAATGTCCACGCGACGATGCTTTGAACCAACAGCATTGCGAATGCGCGTGAGCATATCGGCGATGGGATCAGTCATCGACATACTTGAACTACGCTCCTATGGTATCCGGAAACGACCGGACCTTTAGGATTGATAGAATGTGGTTCCGGGTGCAGAGTGCGGTCCGGCCTTCATTCTGAGTGGGTACTACTGGACGTGAGACTTGAGAGTTGAGACGTGAGAGTTTCCTCTCAAGTCTCACGTCTCACGTCTCAAGTCTGTTTACCAGCTCGCTTTCTTAACGCCCGGGATCAAGCCTTGCAGTGCCATCTCGCGGAACGCGATGCGGCTCAATCCAAACATCTGCAAGTTGCCGCGGCTACGGCCGGTCATCTGGCAGCGGTTACGGATGCGGGCCTTGGCTCCATTGCGCGGAAGCTTCTGCAGCGCGATCTGCGCGGCACGCTTCTCTTCGTCCGTCGCCTTCACGGACTTCACGATGGCGCCCAGCGCTGCGCGCTTCGGGGCCTGCTTCGCCGCCATCTTCTTGCGGCGTTCGTTCTTCTCAATCGTGCTCTTCTTTGCCATTTGTTCAAATCCCCTGAACGACGATGGGCTTGTCATCGCCACGGAACGGCATGCCGAGCTCGCGGAGGAGCGCGAATGCCAGATCGTCGCGGTTCGTGGTCGTCACGAACGTGATGTCCATTCCGTGGATCTGCTCCACGAGATCGTAGTTGATCTCCGGGAAGATCATCTGTTCCTTCACGCCGAGGCTGTAGTTGCCACGGCCGTCGAACGAACGAGTCGAGAGGCCACGGAAGTCACGAATACGCGGGATCGCGGTCGACACAAAGCGGTCGAGGAACTCCCACATCCGTGCGCCACGCAGCGTCACCGACACGCCAATCTCCTGACCTTCGCGCTGGCCGTAGTTAGCGATCGACTTCTTCGCCTTCGTACGCAGCGGCTTCTGGCCGGTGATCACGATGAGCTCGTCCACAATCGCGTCGAGAATCTTCGGCTGCTTGATGGCCTCACCCATGCCCACGTTCAACGTGATCTTGGTGAGGTTGGGGACCTGGTGCGGATTCTTCAATCCGAACTGGGTCATCAGGCGGGCGCGCACGGTCTTGATGTAATGACCGTGCAAACGCGGCTTCACGACCGGAAGATCAACACCCGCGTGCTCCTTGGGGAGCATCGAGGCGCGCTTTTCCTGACCGCCGCTCTTCTTCTTTTCCTGCGTCTTAGTCGTTGCCATTATTCAGTCCTCGCTCAGCGCGTGCGCGGGATAGCTTGCCCGCTCTTAGCGCTGATGCGCTCCTTCGTACCGTCGGCGTCAATCCGCGCGCGGATGCGCGTGGGCTCTCCCGACTTCGGGTCCAACAGCATCACGTTGCTCAACGCCACCGGTGCCGGCATCTCAATGATGCCCGACTGCTCATCGGCGGTGCGTGCGCGACGGTGCTTCTTCACGATGTTGATGCCTTCGATCGTCACGCGACCCTTCTTCAGGTGCACGCGAATGACCTTGCCTTCCTTGCCCTTGTCATCGCCGCGGAGGACACGCACGGTGTCGCCCTTGGTGATGGCCGTAATGACGCGTTCAGCGTTGCGCTGATGGCGGCGGACGTTACGAATGCCCGCAGTCTTGCGCTGCTTGAGAATACGCATGGCTTAGAGCACCTCAGGAGCAAGCGACACAATCTTCATATAGCGCTTCTCACGCAGCTCACGAGCCACCGGCCCGAAGATACGCGTTGCGCGCGGCTCGCCCTTGTCATCGATGATGACGACGGCGTTCTCGTCGAACTTGATGTAGCTACCGTCCTTACGACGCACTTCCTTCACTGTGCGCACGACGACGGCCTTCGCCACGTCGGACTTCTTGACGGTGCCATTGGGGAGCGCGTCCTTCACCGCCACAACGACCTTGTCTCCAAGGCTCGCGTAGCGCTTGCGCGTTCCACCCAGGACGCGGATCACAAGGGCCTTCTTGGCCCCTGAGTTGTCCGCAACCTTCACGACTGATTCTTGCTGGATCATTGGTCAGTTCCTCTTAGCGCGCGCGGTCGACGATCTCGAGCAACCGGAACCGCTTGTCCTTAGACAGCGGGCGGGTCTCGACGATCTTCACAGTGTCTCCGACCTTCGCCGAGTTGGACTCGTCGTGCGCCTTTAGGCGCTTGGTCTTCGTCACCATTTTCCCGTACACGGGATGCGGCACGCGACGTTCGATCGCGACCACGATTGTCTTGTCCATCTTATCGCTCACGACGATTCCCAAGCGCACCTTGCGCGCGGTCCGCGTCGAAGCGGCGGTCTTTACGGTTTCTGCCATCTGGTTATCCTCTCGCACGCGTTAGCGTGCGGCCTCCGTATGCGCGCCCTTTTCGGCGAGCACGGTCTGAAGCCGCGCGATGTCGCGGCGAATCGATCGCAGGCGGAGCGGGTTGCTCAGCGCTTCGGTTGCGCCACGGAAGCGGAGACGAAAGCGCTCCTCCTCCAGCTCAACCAAACGAGCACGGATTTCGTCCCCGCTCAGTTCGCGAATTTGATCAGCCTTCATTGCCCTGCGCCTCCTCGCGCGCCACGAACTTCGTCTTTACACCCAGCTTGGCGGCGGCAAGTCCGAGCGCCTTCTGAGCGATTTCCTTCGTCACGCCTTCGATCTCGAACAGCACGCGGCCCGGCTTCACCACTGCCACCCAAAGTTCGGGCGAGCCCTTGCCCTTACCCATGCGGGTTTCGGCGGGCTTCTTCGTCACCGGCTTATCTGGGAAGATGCGAATCCAAACCTTGCCGCCTCGCTTGATGTGACGCGTCAGCGCCACACGAGCAGCTTCGATCTGGCGCGACGTCACCCACGCCGGCTCCTGCGCCTGCAAGCCGAACGTACCGAACGCAACCGTCGCACCGCGACGGGCGAGACCGGTCATACGACCCTTGAACATCTTGCGGAACTTGACGCGCTTTGGTGCGAGCATTGTTCAGTTCCCCTTACGCGTCAGAGGAGTACGTGGATGCACCACGACGCCCCTCGACAACCTCGCCCTTGAAGATCCAAACCTTCACACCGATGGTGCCGAAGGTGGTCTTCGCAGTCGACGTCGCATAGTTGATATCAGCGCGCAGCGTATGAAGGGGCACACGACCCTCGTGATAGCCTTCCACGCGCGCGATCTCAGCACCGCCCAAACGGCCGGAGCACTTCACCTTGATGCCTTCTGCGCCCATACGCATCGCGCTCTGCACCGCACGCTTCATCGCGCGACGGAACGAGATACGCTGCGCCAGCTGAGCACCGATGTTGTCGGCGACGAGCTGCGCTTCGATTTCCGGGCGCTTGATCTCTTCGACGTTCACACCGACTTCCTTACCCGTCAGCTGCTGAAGCTCTGTCTTGAGCTCCTCAACCGCCTGACCCTTCTTGCCGATTACCACGCCTGGGCGACCCGTGTGGATGGTCACAACGACCTTCCCCGGCTTGCGCTCAATCGTGATGTCCGCAATCGCCGCGCCGCCGAGACGGGCACGGAGATACTTGCGGAGTAGGGCGTCTTCCTTAAGAAGGCCCGGGAAATCCTTCGCGTTGGCAAACCACTTGGAGCGATGCGTCGTGCTCACTCCGAGGCGGAAGCCGATCGGATGCGTCTTCTGTCCCATTATCGACCTTCCTTCTCGGCCACGATGATTTCCACGTGGCTGGTTCGCTTGATCATCGGCGTTGCACGACCCATCGCCGCAGGAGTCCAACGCTTCAGCTTCGGTCCTTCGTTCACAATCGCGTGCTTCACATAGAGAGCGTCCACGTCGACTGACGTGTTCGCCGAGCGCGCGGCCTGCTCCGCGTTCGCGACGGCGCTGTTGAGCACCTTCGAGATCTCGTTGGCTGCGTGCTTCTTGCTGAACTTGAGCATCGCCAGCGCATCGTTCACCGGAAGACCGCGAATCTGGTCAATGACCAGACGCATCTTGTACGGTGACTGACGCGTGGTGCGCTGAATGGCCCGTGCCTCGGTCATGGCTTACTTGCCTCCCTTGGCCGGTGCCGCAGCTGCTGCCGGCGCCGCCTTCTTGTCGGTCTTGTTGTTGCCAGTGTGGCCACGGAAAAGACGCGTCGGCGAGAATTCGCCAAGCTTGTGTCCCACCATGTTCTCCGTCACGTAGACCGGGATGAACTTGTTGCCGTTGTGCACGGCAATGGTGTGGCCCACGAACTCGGGAATCACCGTGCTCGAGCGCGACCAGGTCTTGACGACCTTCTTTTCGTTCTTGGCGTTCATCGCCACGACGCGCTTGAGCAGCGCATCCTGAATGAACGGGCCCTTCTTAATTGAGCGTGACATTTATGGTTTCCTTAGATCAGCTCTGGGTGGCCTTGCCGCGCTTACGGCCACGGACAATCAAGCGCTGCGACGCCTTCTTCTTATTACGCGTCTTGACGCCTTCCTTCTTGCCCCACGGGCTCACCACGT
>JAYUWY010000462.1:0-5218 GCA_043753285.1 Gemmatimonas sp.
GCGAGTGTGGAGTCCGCAATCTCGCTGAAGCGTTCGGCCGCGACGGCGTCGTAGTACGCCTGCGCCACATCGAGCAACGCTTGCGCTCGCGCCGATGACAGCGAGATGTCAGCAGCGACATGACCTGCATCTGCACCCGCGCGCTGTGCGCTCAAGCGACCAGCCGTCCACAAGTTCTGTGTGGCGGTCAAGCTGAGCACGACTGTGTTGGGCGCCGCGAAGATCGCCGCGAGCGGCGAGTTCTCAATGCCGCCACCGCCACCACCAGAGCTGGTGTCGGGGAACTGCTCGGAGATCGCCTGAAACTGATTCTGCAGCGCGCGCTGATAGCTCGCCGCACCGTTGATCTGCGGAAGCCGCTGACTGTTGGCCTGGCGCACCTGACCACTCGCGCGATCAAGTCCGGCCTGCGCGGCGCGCACACCAGAGCTGCGCTGCTCAGCAAGCCGCAGCGCATCACCCAGCGACAACGCGCTCGGTGACGCAGTAGCTGGCTGCTGCGCATTCACGTTCGTGAGTGGCGCAAGCAGAAGTAGCAGTGCGGCGAGCGTTGCGCCGAGTGAGCGCAAGAAGAGTCGCACATACGTCGCCGGCGCTTCGTTGCGCGGCGGAAACATCGTTGGCATCAGATCACGCCCCATGGCGTCGGCAAAGATGGAACCCATCAACATCGTCGCGGCTGGCTTGATGTCAGTCGCGGAAGGAATGAGGCGATGGAGGGCAAGTCGCTCGAGATACTGCGTGAGCTCCGCGTACGAAGCTTCGGGATGCGTGGTACATCCAGCACATTCCGGATGTTCGTGCATGTCGGCCATCGACGCGCGCATCATTCCCGCAGACTCGAGCAAGAAAGCGTGATCCGACGCGACCCAATCGGTGAGCTCGCGTTGTGGATCGACGGGAACAACCGGAAGTGGATCGCGCGGCACGACGGTTGAGCGCGTGCGCAGCGCCTCTTGAATGAGTGCGCCTTTGGATCCGAAGATGCGGAACAGCGTGACTTCATTCACGCCTGCTTCTTCTGCAATGCGTCGCGTTGTCGCGGCGCGGAATCCACCTTCGCCATACACACGTAGGGCGGCATCGAGCAGCTGCTGTTTTGTTGGTTCGGTCATATTTGGCTTTTCTGGAACACGTTCTGTAGCAAGTGACTACTTGCTTACAACGCAGACTCGATAAAACTAGTTTCACGGGCACGAAAGCGATGGTCATCCGTGTCACGTCCTAGTATGTTCGGTTTTTGTTCGGCACGCAAGCTAGTTTTCTGCCTTCTTCCCTCCTTCTATATGATTGCCCACCTGGCTCCGCGGCGGACCCTGCTCCGTATATCGATTGCGATTCTCTTTGCGCTCTCGGGGGCGAGCCAGCTGCTCCAGCTGGCCGTGCAACTGTTGGCCGCCGAGCCACATTGGGCGCGAGCGGGGTTTCATCTGTTGTGTGGAAGTGCGGGCGTAGCAACGGCCTACGCGGCGTGGGTCGCCGCGCGCTGGGGGTGGCTCACCGTGTTGGCGTGGGGTGTATCTACCGTCACGCTGCTGCTTTCACTTCCGGCGATGAACCTCGTCTCCACAGAAGAAGCAGCCGGACTTCCGGCGGGCGCAATCACGGTCGCGGTGATTGCAGCACTCACTGCTTGGTATCTGTGCCGCATCACCGCAGGGGAACGCTCTTGAGGCATCAACGGATTAGTGGACTATGAAGAAGAAGCCAGAGAATCCAGATCTCGCCGCGAAGCTCACGCCGCTGCAGTACGAGGTCACGCAGTGCAGCGCCACGGAGCCGGCGTTTCGCAATGAATTTTGGGATCACCACGAAGCGGGCATCTATGTCGATGTCGTCTCTGGCGAACCGCTCTTCGCGTCCACCGACAAGTTTGATTCGGGCACTGGGTGGCCCTCGTTCACGCGCCCACTTGAGGAGAAGCAAGTCACGGCGCACGAAGACACGACGTACGGCATGCGTCGCGTCGAAGTGCGATCCACCGACGGCGATTCGCACCTCGGCCATCTGTTTCCTGATGGTCCCGGACCGACGGGCATGCGCTACTGCATCAACTCCGCGTCGTTGCGCTTCATCCCTGCGGCGCGATTGACCGCCGAGGGCTACGAGCGTTTTGTGTCGCAGTTCCCCGGCGTGGCGCAGGAGTCGAAGTGAGCAAAGAAATTGCCACGCTCGCCGGTGGATGCTTCTGGTGCTTAGAAGCGGTGTATCTCGAGCTGCGCGGCGTTGAATCCGTGAAGAGCGGTTACGCTGGCGGTCACGTCGCGAATCCGACATACGAACAAGTCTGCGAAAAGAACACGGGCCACGCCGAAGTGATTCAAGTGACGTTCGATCCGAGCGCCATCACGTTCGGCGAGTTGCTCGACGTGTTCTTCACGATTCACGATCCCACGACGAAGGATCGTCAGGGCAACGATGTGGGGCCGCAGTATCGCTCGGCGATCTTCACGCACTCTGCATTGCAGGCGCAGGTGGCCGCCGAGAAGATTGCGGCCGCGCAGGCGCACTGGGAGGATCCGATTGTGACGGAGCTTGGTGCGCTCGAGAAGTTTTGGCCGGCCGAGAACTACCATGACAATTATTTGGCGCGCAATCCGCAGAATCCGTATTGCGCCGTAGTTGTTGCGCCCAAGGTGTCTAAAGCGCGTAAAGTCTTCTTTGATAAGCTGAAGAAATAGCGGCAACTGCTTTCACCACGAAGGCACGAAGTACTACAACTTCTTTGCAGCTTCGCTCCGATATGTCGGTGCGAGCCCCCAAGATTCTTGCAGTTGCAGTGTAGTACTTCGTGCCTTCGTGGTGAAGCAGTTGTAGGTAGATTCCAAACATGACCCGACTACTCGCACTCGTCTTGCTCGCCGCGCTGCCTTCGATGGCGTGCGCCCAATCTGCGCCGGATGAGTTCTTGACGGCGTTGCGTGCGCACTGCGGCAAGGCCTACGAAGGCCGCTTGATTAACCCGCAGCCCGCGGACACTGCGATGGTCCGCGAGCGCTTAGTGATGCACGTGCGCGGATGCGGCGACACGTTGCGCGTGCCGTTTCATGTTGGAGAGAATCGCTCGCGCACGTGGGTGATCACGCGCACCGCTGAGGGACTTCGACTCAAGCACGACCATCGCCACGAAGATGGAACTGAAGACCGCGTGACACAGTACGGCGGCGATTCGCGCGCAACCGGAACCGCCACGGCGATGGAATTCTTCGCCGACACGTACACCGGCACGTTGCTCCCCGCGTCGGCGTGGAATGTGTGGACTGTTGAGGTGACGGCGACGCAGTTCGTCTACCAACTGCGTCGCACGAACAGCGATCGGTTGTTCCGCGTGGAGTTCGATCTCACGCGTCCCGTCACGCCGCCGCCCGCGCCGTGGGGATTTGAGGGTCGCTGAGCGGCACTTTTGCCCGACTTTGGCGTAAATTCCTCTACATGACGCGCCTCGCTTCCCTTCTCCGACCGCTCGCGCTGGCGGTGGGCTTCGCACTCGCGCTGCCCGCTGCACTTGTTGCGCAGGCTGGCACGGTGCGCGGCATCGTCACAGACTCCGCTGGCAATCCGCTGCGCGGTGTGGAAGTGCTCGCGCTCCAGCAAGACCGCTCGACGCGCACCGGCGCTGATGGTCGGTTCGTTCTCCGCGGACTGCCGTGGGGTCAGGTTGTCGTGATGGCGCGCCAGCCGGGTTGGAAGGCGCAGGATCGTGTGGTGCTCGTAGAGGACGGCGGCGCGCAACGCGAACTGCGCTTTTCGCTCGCGCGCGCGGTGCAGCTCATCGACACGCTGCGCATTGTCTCGCAGGACGGCTGCGCCGCGTATCGCTATGACGGATTTGAATGCCGGCGCCGAGCGGGCATTGGACAGTTCAGAGGTCCTGAAGAACTCGCCGCGCTGCGCCCGGAGTATTGGGCGGACATGTTCGAAGGCATGAACGGTCTGCGCAAGGAGCCGATACGCGATCCCGAGCGCCAGCGCATGGACTGGACCGTGGCATCGACGACCGGCTGGCGTTGCCTGACGGAAGGGTTTAACGGCCGCCAGCGCACCGCGCGCGAAGAACAGATCTATCACGACCAGATCTATGCCATCGAGTACTTCGATGTGTATGAGCGCGTGCCTGAGGCCTACAAGCGCCTCGCGTGGCCCACGGGCCAGGAGCGGCCCTGCGCATTGGTGATGTTCTGGACCAAGAAGTGGGTAGAAGAAAACGGCGGCCCGCCAGCGCGGAGCCCGTAGTTTCGTAGATTCAGCGCGTGACCATTCTTCTCGCGCTGCTCTTTATATTCTCCGGCGCTGCCGGACTCGTTTACGAATCATTGTGGAGTCGCTACCTCGGACTCCTTGTGGGCCACGGCGCGTACGCGCAGGTGTTGGTCCTTGTGATTTTTCTTGGCGGCATGTCGCTCGGCGCTGCAGTCATCGCGCGCCGCACTGCCTCGATTCGCAATCCATTGTTGTGGTACGCCACCGTTGAAGCTCTCGTCGGTGTACTCGCGCTGTTGTTTCACGATGTGTTCGTGGCGACGAGCGGTTTTGCGTATAGCACATTGTTTCCCGCGCTCGGCGATGGTGGCATCGTCACGTTCGCCAAGTGGACGATTGCTGCGCTGTTGATATTGCCGCAGTCGATTTTGCTCGGCACGACGTTCCCGTTGATGACTGCAGGCGTGTTGCGTCGCAGTGATCCGGCGCGCGCGGGGCATGTGCTGGGTCTGCTGTATTTCGCGAACTCGCTCGGTGCCGCTGCCGGTGTGCTTGTTGCCGGCTTCTGGTTGCTTGAGCACGCGGGACTTCCCGGCACGCTCGCCATTGCCGCGATAGTAAACCTCGGCGTTGCGTTGGTGAGTTTCCTCATCGCGCGCCGCACTGAAGCGCCTGTCGGTGACGTCCCGATTGTTGTGAGCAGCGATGCGCCCGGGGACACGCGCCACACGCTGTGGTCGCTGCTACTCTGGGTGAGCTTCGCGACAGCGGTCGCATCGTTCCTGTACGAGATCGCGTGGATCCGCATGCTCTCGCTCGTGCTTGGGAGCGCGACGCATTCGTTTGAGCTGATGCTCTCCGCGTTCATTCTCGGATTGGCAATCGGCGCATTCATCGTGCGCAGGCGCGCGGATGCCAACGGCGATCCGCTCTGGCGACTCGGCTTGGTACAGATGGCGATGGGCACCGCAGCCATTCTCACGCTCGGCTTGTATGTCGATGCGTTTGGTTGGATGGC
>JAYUWY010000463.1:0-11460 GCA_043753285.1 Gemmatimonas sp.
GCCACGAGCAAATAGCCGTAGCAGTCACCCCACGTGCGCGAGACCGCCGCATCATTGCTGAGTTGGCGCCAGTGCGCGAGGCGCGGAGAATCACCAAACGTGCGTTCGTCCGTAATGAGCACCGTTGCCGCAGAGATCTGCGCACACGAACTCACTTGTGCGCGCTGGCCATTCCACCAGCAGCCGGCTCCTTCCGCAGCAGCTAGCATCTCGCCGACGGCCGGAAAGTATGCGGCACCGGCGAGCACGCGCTCGCCTTCCACCAGAGCAACGAGCGAGCCCCAGAGCGGAACGCCACGCACAAAGGTCTTCGTGCCGTCGATGGGGTCGATGATCCACGTGCGTCCGCTCGTGCCAACCTTCTCGCCAAACTCCTCGCCGAGAATGCCGTCATCGGGATAGTGCGCGGCGAGCCACGCGCGCGCGGCGAGTTCGGACTCGCGATCGGCCACGGTGACCGGCGACCCATCGGGCTTTGTCTCAACGGCAAGCAGTGTGCGATAGTGTGCGAGCGCCACATCGCCGATGCAGCGCGCCAATGCTTGTACGGCAGTTACGAGTTCGCGGCTCATGCTGCTACCTCACGGACGAGAAGAGACGCATCGCGCATCGCACGCTTGAGTGCTCCAACAGAAGTGGTGCCATCGTGCACAATGCCAGCAACGAGCGCAGCATCAGCACCGCCGAGTGAGAACGCATCGCACACATCGGCCGCCGAGCCTGCGCCGCCGGACGCGATTACGGGAATCGACACCGCATTAGAAATTGCGCGCGTGAGCGCCAAGTCGTACCCGGCGCGCGTGCCATCACCATCCATACTTGTAACCAAGAGTTCACCAGCACCGCGTCGGGCACATTCGATGGCCCACTCCACTGCGTCCAGTTCAGTCGGAGCACGACCACCGGCAATCACCACGCGCCAACGAGCGCCGTCGCGCTTGGCGTCGATGCTCGCGACTACACACTGCGCGCCAAAGCGCTCCGCACCTTCAGTGATAAGCGCCGGACGCCTGACCGCCGCACTGTTGATGGCAACTTTGTCGGCGCCAGCGCGCAGGGCCGCAGACATCGCCTCGACCGAGGTGATGCCGCCGCCAACCGTCAATGGAATGAAGAGCCGCTCTGCTGTGCGACGCACCAAATCCAACGTTGTTGCGCGCGCTTCGGACGTCGCGGTGATGTCGAGAAACACAATCTCGTCAGCACCTGCGACTTCGTAGCGTGCAGCGAGCGTCTCGGGATCGCCACAGTCGCGCAGATTCACGAACTGCGTGCCCTTCACCACTCGACCGCCTTCGACATCCAAGCAGACAATGAGTCGTCGCGTCAGTGTCATTTCACAACCAACGCAACAGCGCCTTTCGTTGAGAACACCGCGCCGGAGTCTCGCGCGGCATCGCGCAGCGCAAAGCCGAGCGCTTTGAACGCGGCCTCGACGACGTGGTGACGATCGGTACCGCGCAGCACACGAACGTGCAGCGTGCACTTAGCGGCGTCGCAGAACGAGCGCATCCAGTGATCATACAGCGAGCTCGGAATCGGTCCGCGATAATACGGCCGTCCGCCGACGTCGAGCACGGCCTGCACGAGCGCTTCATCCATCGGCATCGTACGCTCGCCGAAGCGAGCTGCCGTGGCGGGAATTGCTTGCGCGACGGCAGTGCCCACCGCGAGGGCGACATCTTCAATGATGTGGTGTCTCAAATCGCCGCGTGCGGTGATGGTGAGGTCGAGACCCGAGTAGCGTGCGAGTGCCGTCATCATGTGATCGAGAAACTGCACGCTCGTATCGATGGTGGCGCGTCCGTCACCAAGCGCGGCCGTGACGCGAATCTGTGTCTCGGTGGTGGTACGCTCAACAATCACCGGCGGTGTGTTTGCACTCATTCGGAAAACTCCTCAGCGACGATGCGCGCGTCGAGCGCGCCGGTGTAAAGCGCCATTCCGAGCACCACGGCAGAAACGCCGAGTTTCTCGAGCGCGCGAAGATCATTCAGTGAACCAACGCCACCGGAGGCAATGACGGGCCACGGTGACGCGGCGACAACATCTTGCATCAATGCGAGATCCGCGCCTTGCATTGTGCCTTCAACGCCAACGGCCGTGACGAGCAATCCAGCCAATGGAAAGTGCGCGAGTTCGCCAATCAACTCCACGACATCTCGCGTAGACGTCGCGGCCCAACCGCGCGTGAGCACCGTGCGCCCGCGTACGTCCGCAGCGAGCACCAGTCGCGAGGGTGCAGCCTGAGACTGCACCCTCAACCACCCCGGATCCTCAACGCCGCGCGTGCCGATAACAACTCGATCAGCGCCATCGCGCATCAGCGACGCGACCGCGTCGTCGGTGCGCACGCCGCCGCCGACCTGCACTGGCACACCGCACTCGCTGACAATTGAGCGAACAAGCTCGCGGTTGTCACCGCGACCTGTGGCCGCATCGAGGTCCACGATGTGTAGTCGCGAGAATCCCGCCTCCACCCAGCGCTTCGCCACGCGCAGCGGATCGTTAAGGCGTACGGCTTCGTTGGCGTAGTCTCCGCCAACAAGCTGCACACAGTGTCCGTCGCGAAGATCAATCGCAGGAATTGCACGCATCAGCGCGCCGCCGACGAAAGAAACGCATCAACGAACCGCACGCCAGGTGCGCTGCTCTTCTCGGGGTGAAACTGGACACCCACGCAATTGCCCACGCGCACCGATGCCGCGAAACGATCACCATCGTGCGTGGACCACGACGTCACGACGCTGGTATCAACAGGACGACACGCAAAGCTGTTGGCGTAGTACGCGACATCCAGCGCGCTCGTGGTGAACAGTGCGTCCGTGCGTTCCTCGAGCAGATTCCAGCCCATCTGCGGCAATCGCGATGCGTTGACGCGAGTGACGCGACCCGCGACCACACCGAGTCCAGCGCCCGATCCTTCGTCGCTCTCGTCAAACAGCAACTGCATGCCAAGGCAGATACCCAAGGTGGGCAATCCAGCACGGATGGCGTCGCGCATGGTGGCACGGCCGCTGGCTAGAGCCGCCGCCGCAGGCGCGAACGCACCGACGCCTGGTAGCACCAATGCGTCGGTGTCTCGCACGGCCGCCGCCGCGTCGCGCTCAACGCGTACGTCTCGCGAGGTACCCGTGAGCGTCTTGGCGAGCGAGTGCAGGTTACCTGCCCCGTAATCGAAGATGGTCACGCGCATCATGGCCACACCTCTGCCGCGACGCGCACCACGCGCTCAAACTCGCTCCACGGTGCGACGCCAATGCGCACCGCGTCTCCAATGCCAGTGAGACTGGTGAATGCGCGCACGCCAATGCCCTGCGCTTGGAACTGTGCAGCGACGTCGCGCGCGGACTGCACACCGAGAAACACAAAATTGGCCTGCGAGTCAAACACCGTAACGCCAGTGCGGTCCTGCAGCATCCGCGCAAACCGATCGCGGACGTCACGCGCGGCTGCGGCCGAACGCATCATCCACGCCGCATCGTGCTCGAGCGCGGCGACGGCTGCGCGCTCGGCGATTGCATTCACCTTGTACGGGCCGCGCGCCGCGGTCACTGCCCGCACGAGTGCGGCGCCACCCACACCGTAACCGACGCGCAGTCCCGCGAGTCCCCATGCCTTCGAGAACGTGCGCGTGACCAACACATTCTCACGACGTGCGGCTTCCTGACGCAGATCCGGCGCGTCGCAGAACTCCGCGTACGCTTCATCGAGTAGGACGATGCCTGGCGCTGAGTCAAACAGCCGCAGCAACTCGTCGCGCGGCGTAATGGTGCCCGTGGGGTTGTTGGGCGAACACACGTAGATGAGCGCGGCATTCGTCGCGAGCAGTCCATCCACGTCCATCGCTCCGGACGAGCGCAGCGGAACTGCGACTGGCTCGAGACGGTTCAGGCGCGCAAACGTCGGGACCATCGCGAACGATGGATCCGCACACGCGACGCGCGTGCCTGCCGCGCCAACAGCGCGCAGGCACGCATCAATCACATCGTCGCTTCCGCAGCCGGCTACAATGTTCTCAGGCACGACTCCAATCTGCGCGGCGAGCGTGGCGATCAGGTTGCTCGCGCCCACCGACGGATATGTGCTGACGAGCGTGTCACCCGTGCCGCGCAGCGCAGCCATCGCGGCGGGCGGTGTGCCCCAGAGATTGGTATTGTCACGCAAGTCGAGCGACACGCCGTTGAGTTGCGCGGGCGAGTACGCCGGAATGCGCGCGAGATCTGCACGAAGAGTCATCAGGCGCGCTCCCACTGCCGTGCGGCAGCAGCGTGCGCGGGCAATCCTTCGGCCTCGGCGAAGATGCTCACATCGCGCGCCATCGCCCGTGCCGCGTCGCGACCAATGCGCTGCCAGGTGGTCCACCGCACGAAGTCGAGCGTTGAGAGGCCCGACCAAATTCGCGCGAGTCCACCCGTGGGCAGGACATGATTGGCGCCGCTCAAGTAATCACCAAACGCGACGCTCGATGTTTCACCAACGAACACCGTGCCTGCGCCGCGGAGTTCGGCGAGCACGCGATCTTGAATTGCCGGAGCTAGCGCAAGCAACACGTGCTCGGCAGCCCAACGATTCGCGAACTCGACCGCATCAACCATTGAAGGCACGGTCAACAATCCACCGCGTGCGGCGAACGCCGCGCGAATGACATCCGCGCGCGGCTGAGCGGCAATGCAAGCGTTGAGCGCGAGCTCTACGGCGTCGGCAACGGAGGATTCAGTGCACACCAGCACGACCGCTGCGTCGGGGTCGTGTTCGGCCTGCGCCAACATTTCGCTGGCGACTACTTCAGGCGACGCACTCGCATCGGCGATGACAAGCAACTCGCTGGGACCTGCGGGCGAATCGATGCCCACCGTGCGCGAGACTTGAAGCTTGGCTTCGGCGACGTAGGCATTGCCCGGACCGACGATGCGATCAACAAGCGGCACTGATGCGGTACCGTACGCCATCGCCGCGATTGCTCCTGCTCCGCCGAGTGCGAACACGCGATCCACGTCCGCGATGGCAGCGGCGGCAAGCAGCACGGCGCTGGGCTCACCAGATGCATCGGGCGGCGAACAGACGATGATCTCGCGGACACCAGCAACGCGCGCCGGCACGGCGCCCATGAGCAGCGACGACGGATACGTGGCGCGTCCACCCGGCGCGTAGACGCCAACGCGATTCAGTGCGTCGGGGCGGCGACCAATGACGGCGCCATCTGCCGTCGTCACTTCGCTCGCGATAGGGCGAAACGCTTCGTGCACCGCGCGAATGTTTGTGGCCGCGCGCTCGAGCGCGCGGCGCAAATCGGGATCAAGCGCCGCGAGCGCCGCGTCCCAGCGAGCACGCGGAATTTCAATTGCATCGAGCTGCACACCGTCAAACGTCTGCGCCATCTCGCGCAAGGCGACGTCGCCAGTGGCGCGCACGCGTTGAATGATTGCCGATGTTTGTGCGCTAACGTTTGCCGTACTGCTCGACGAGCGTGCAAACAACGCCGTGCGCGCGGCGTCTTTGAGTGCGTCGAGCCCACCACGCGCTGCAAAAGTAAGAGGTGTCACGCGAGCAACCGTTCGATGCGCGTGACGAGAATACCTTCACCGCCCAAGGCTTTGAGTGCCGTGATAGTGCGATAGATCCCAGCGGCGGGACACACGGCGTGCACGGCGACTTTCGTTCCGCCGTTCATCACATCAATGACCGTCGGACCCGAGATGCCTGGCAGCAGGCGACGCACTTCCTCGAGTCGCGCGCGCGGCACGTTCGCCATCAAATAGCGTTGACCACGCGCGGCGAGCACCGATGCGAGGGCGTCTTCGAGTTCACGCAACGAACGATCACGCGCACCTTCGGGTGCGCGTCCGCTGGCCGGACCCGCAACGATGAGGCGCGCGGTGGATTCGAGAACCGTGCCCACCTCGCGCAAACCATTCACGCGCAGTGTGGATCCGGTCGACGTGAGATCAACAATCACATCGGCAATGTTCAAGTGCGGTGCGATTTCTACGGCGCCCGACACAGGCACGAGTTCGACGCGCTTGTTGCGCGCCGCAAAAAATTCTTTGGTGAGTCGCGGAAACACCGACGCAACGCGCGCACCGTCGGCGATGTCATCGAGCGTGGATGCACTTCCATCATCTTTGACCGCAACGACGAGTCGGCAGCGACCGAAGCCGAGATCTAGTCGCGACTCCAGCGAGCGCTCCGACTCACTGACGAGATCCCATCCCGTGATGCCGGCATCGGCGGCGCCGTCGGCGACAAACTCCGGAATGTCTTGAGCGCGAACGAAAATGGCTTCGAACTCGCCGCCGAGTGATGCGACGAGCGCGCGGTCGGAGGACGCCCGGACTTCGAGGCCGGCGTCGGTGAGTAGGGATTTGGCATCCTCATTGAGGCGGCCTTTGTTGGGAATGGCGAGGCGGAGCATTTGAAAGGAAAGGAATGGCGGTAAACAAAAACGACCCGTCCGGAGCGTCCGGACGGGTCGAGAGGAAGTGGCCGATGCTGTGGCGGTGCCTAGTCTTACAGGCTCCTTGCCGCGCGCGTCCCGTCCCCCCGGCCCGTCAGGCCGTGGTGGAGATGGACGTGGTGGTGGCGGCGCATCAGCATGGCGGGAAGGCTAGCGAGGATTGAAGCGCGGAGCAAGCTCTGTCCAACTGTTGCGATCGTTCATTGGTTGGGGACGGCTCGCCGAAGCCGTTGGAGTGTAGGGAGTTGGCAATACGGAGGAGATTGTGATATTTTTCACAACCTGCGGAGGAATCCGCGATCGTAGTCCATCACAATTCTATTTTGTTCGGCCTGGAGGCCATTTCTCAATGCAGTTTAAGTCTGTGGCGCTCGTCGCGAGCGCGATCATGTTCGCCGCCTGCGGCGGTTCCGAGACCACCCCGGCGACGGACGCCGCTCCGGCTGCTGTTGACGCCGCTCCGGCCGCTGGCACCGCTACGCTCGCGCCGGCAACCGGCACGGTGCACGAGATCAAGATGGTCGGCGACGACAAGGGTTACCGCTTTGAGCCGGCCAACCTGACGATCAAGTCGGGCGACGCGGTCAAGTTCGTTGGTGTCTCTGGCTTCCCGCACAACGTCGCGTTCAACGGCACCACGCTGTCTGCCGCCGTGAAGTCGCAGCTCGATGCGAACTTCGGCATTGGCCGCGCTGGCGAGCTGATGTCGGCGATGTACGTGGCCGCCAACGAAGGCTTCACGCTCTCGTTCGCGAACATCCCGGCTGGTGCGTACGAGTTCAATTGCACGCCGCACCTCGCGATGAACATGAAGGGTGTGATCACGGTGCAGTAAGCACCGTGCCGTCGCGCCCACCGGGCGCGATGCACACGCGGCGGGCGGCGGCGAGCACGACTCGCTGTCGCCCGTTTGCGTTAGCTGTGTTTCCCTGCTACTTAGACTGAGTGATGCCTCCTGCCACCTCCCGCTCGCGCCCGCCGCGTCGTCCTCTTACGGGGATGCTGTGGCTTGGCGCACGACTGACGCTCGCGTTGCGCCGCACGCGTCGCTTTGTGCGCTGGTGGCTCGCGGTTGGCGGCACGCTCACGATTGTCGCGCTGTTGTTGCCGGTCGCGGTTGGCAATCAAAACGCGACGCTCGCTGATGCGCGCGTGCGCGCCGAGGCCGACACCGTGCGCACCGCGCGTGCGTTGACGCGCGCGCAACAACGCGCGGCCACTGCAGACTCCGCGCTCGCCGCGGCATTGGTCGTGGCCACAACCAGCGTGAGCGAACCGCGCACGCGGCCAGTGCCGTCGGCGCGCACGAGCAGTCTTGCGCAGGCGATTGCGGCCGCGCGCGTGGCGCGCGAATCATCCGCCGTGCTCGCACTCGCGTCGCATTCGGCAGTCGCTGGCGGACCGCGCATGCGAGCAACCGCCGATTCATTTCGTACAGCGCCCAATGCGGTTGAAGCGTTGAGACTCGCAGGCACCATTATCGGGATGGCGGAGTTTCGTCTCCGCGCACTCGGCGAAGCACCCGCTGCCGCGCCCACAGCCGCGCCCGCTCCGACTCGTCTCGTTGCGAGCGCCCCACGCGTCGATACGGCCAGCATTGCGGCCATCGTGCGCGCGGAGAACGACACGCTTCGCGTAGCGGTTGCCGCACACACCGACGCGGTGCGCTTGTTTGTTGACGCCGATCAACGCGTTGCGGCCGCGCGCGCCGCAGTACCACTCGTGTCGCCGGGGTTGGCGTTCATTGCGATTGTATTGCTCGGCCTGCTGGTGCGCATTGGTCTCGCACTGTTGCGCGAACTGCGCGAACCGAGACTCGCGCATCCACTTGAAGCCGAGCGCGCCGTCGGCGCACCTGCACTCTCGCTCGTGCGCGACGCATTGCCCGAAGGACCGCTTCGCTTTCGGCCGAGCGGAGTTGATCCGTTTCGCGTGTTGTACTTACACCTGACATCCACCGGCACGCGCACGCGCGCGGTGATTGTCACTGGTGATGATGGTATCATCGTCGCGGCGGTGGGCGCGCGACTCGCGATTGCGGCTGCGGCTGATCATCGTACGACACTGGTGGCGGATTGTGATAGCGAGCTCATCGCGCTCGCGCGCATCTTCCGGGATCATCCTGAGCCGGGTGTGAGCGATGCGATGGCCGGGGCATTCACATGGCGCGAGATTGCGCGGCACGTCGGCTCAAGCGATGGATTGTCGATCGCGATGTTGCCGGCGGGCACGACGCGGCCTGCCCCGAGCAACGAAACGTGCGACGCCGCGCTGCAGGAATTCCAAAAATTTCGCGCGGGGTTTGAGTTCTCTATTGTCGCGGTGACTTTACGCGACCTCGCCGCCGCGCGGGCGTTATTGCCCGAGGCGCCCGTCGTGGTCTGTGCAACAGTCGGGGAGACACGCGTGGACGCCCTTGTGCGCGGCGCTGCGGCCGCTGAAGATGGTGCGGATCCAGTGCACAGCTTGGTGTTGTGGGACGCTCCGCAGCCGATACTTCCGTCGCGCGCTGAGCTGGCGGCATGGTTGTCGAAGCGCAAAGGTCGGACTCCTGGGGGCTCATTTAAGGCCGTTCAGGAAGCCATCAAAAAGCCACTATAAGAACATCATCGTTTGCGCAGCAATGTCGCCGCGCGAGTAAGTTCAGTGAAATCATGATTGGTTACTCAGATCGCATCAACCACGCGTTCGCGTTCGCCGCGAAGCACCACGACCGCCAGGTGCGGAAGGGCACCCGGCTGCCCTACCTCACGCAGCCGGCGAACGTGGCGCTCATCCTCACGCGCTACGGACGCGACGAGGACACGGTGGTCGCGGGCATCCTGCACGATGTAATCGAGGACTGCGTGCGCGAAGGTTGGACGCGCGAGATGCTCGACGACCGCATCGGATCGAAGTTCGGCGCGGCGATGTTGGAAGCGGTGCTCACCGTGACGAAGCGCAAAATTGATGACGACGGCGTTGAGCTTTCACGGGACGACATCAAGGCGGATGCGCTCGAGCGTCTCGGTGCGGCGAGTGAGATGGCGCGTTGGGTGTGCGCGGCCGACAAAGTGCACAACGCCGGAAGCCTGCTCGCGGATCTGCGGCGCACGATTGATCGCGAGAACGTGTGGGCGCGACTCACCGGTGGGCGCGCGAGCACGCTGCAGTGGTACCGCGGCGTACGCGATCGACTGCGCGCGGTGGGCTTCACCGCCCCGATTGCCGACGAACTCGCAACGGTTGTCGCCGAACTCGACGCGTACTAAGTCGCGCGCGCTTTAGCGCACGCCGGTTGTGGCCGGATACGTGCGCTCGACGTACTCGTTGAGGATGGTCAAGAATTCCGGCACGATGTGATCGCCCTTGAGTGTCACCTTGAGCTTGCCATCCACATAGACGGGCGCCTTCGGTTCTTCGAACGTCCCGGGAAGCGAAATGCCGAGGTTGGCGTGCTTGGATTCGCCCGGCCCGTTCACCACGCAGCCCATCACCGCGACCTTCATTTCTTCCACGCCCGGGTGCGACTCGCGCCACACCGGCATTTGGTCGCGCAGATAATTCTGAATATCCTCGGCCATCTTCTGGAAGAACGTCGAGGTCGTGCGACCACATCCTGGGCACGACGTCACTTGCGGCGTAAATGAACGCAGCTCGAGCGACTGCAGAATCTGTTGTGCAACGAGCACTTCCTCCGTGCGCTCTCCACCGGGACGCGGCGTGAGTGATACGCGAATCGTGTCGCCGATGCCTTCGCTCAAGAGCAACGAGAGCGCCGCAGTCGTCGCGACGACACCCTTGGTGCCGAGACCGGCTTCAGTCAGACCGAGATGCAGCGGATAGTCGCAGCGCGCAGCGAGACGACGATATACGGTGACGAGATCTTGCACCTGCGAGATTTTCGCCGAGATAAGAATCTGATCGTGGCGTAGCCCAGTCTCTTCGGCGAGCGCGGCGGAGCGCAATGCAGACTCGAGCATGGCCTCGAAGTACACTTCCTTCGCTTCGATTGGATCTTCGCGCTTGGCGTTGTCGTCCATCATCTGCGTGAGCAGATCTTGATCGAGCGAGCCCCAGTTCACGCCAATGCGCACGGGCTTGTTGTTGTCGACGGCGACTTGCACGATGGTGCGGAAGTTGTCGTCGCGATGCTTGGTACCAACGTTGCCGGGATTGATGCGATACTTCGCGAGCAACTCTGCGGTCTTCGGAAACTTCCGCAACAATAAATGGCCGTTGTAGTGAAAGTCGCCGATGATGGGGACGTCCACGCCCTTGTCTTTAAGCCGCTCGACAATTTCGGGGACCGCCGCCGCGGCTTCGTCGTTGTTCACGGTGATGCGCACGAGCTGCGAGCCGGCGCGCCAGAGCGCGGCAACCTGCGTTGCGGTGCCGGGAGCGTCCGCGGTGTCCGTATTCGTCATCGATTGCACGACAATCGGCTGGTCGGAACCGACCCGAACATTGCCAATGGTGGCGGTGACGGATTTGCGACGTGATTTAAAGGGGGACGGCACGGCGGATGCGCGAGTTTTGAGAGGGGCGGGGCGGGGAACGTCCCCACCACCAGACTACAAGGTAGCAACGCCGCAGGTAGGGCCCAAAGGTCCTTGGGGCAGCCGAATCTGGCTGGGGGCGGGAAGAAGGCGATGCGACCGGCGAGAGCTTGCTATTGCGGCACACCCCCTAGCCCCCTAGCTTTACTGCGTCCCTTAGACTTCCTGGGGGATGGTCCAACGCGAGGGACCATAGAGTCTCGCGAGTACGATTGTGCAGGTGCGGCGCGTTCCGCTCCCAGCATCAATCAACATCATCAGGAGCAGGGAATGCGTACGACCGGCAAGGTGAAGTGGTTTAACGATGCGAAGGGTTTCGGGTTCATCACCCCGGACAACGGTACCAAGGATTGCTTCGTGCACTATAGCGCGATCCAGGGTTCTGGCTTCAAGTCGCTGGCAGAAGGCGACGCCGTCGAGTTCGACATCGTGCAGGGGGCCAAGGGTCCGGCTGCCGAGAACGTC
>JAYUWY010000464.1:0-2644 GCA_043753285.1 Gemmatimonas sp.
GCACTCCAAACGCGACTGCCCAGCTACGACAAGAGTGGCGAGCAGCACTTCAATGTGATCAGCGCGTATCACAAGTCGCTGCGCGGCAGCGATCCGCAAGCCGCACTCTATTGGCTCGCGCGCATGATTGCCGGCGGAGAAGACCCGCTCTACATCGCGCGCCGCACCGTGCGGTTTGCAGCGGAAGACATTGGCCTCTCCGATCCGCGCGCACTGGAGATCGCCATCGCCGCCCGCGACGCGTATCAGTTTCTCGGCTCACCGGAAGGCGAACTCGCCCTCGCGCAGGCCGCCGTCTACTGCGCGACCGCTCCCAAGAGCAACCGCATCTACGTCGCCTGGAAAGCCGCCCAAGACGCCGCCAGCAAGACGCCCAGCGCCCCAGTCCCGCTTCACATCCGCAACGCCCCGACTGGTTTAATGAAGGACCTCGGCTACGGCGCGGGGTACCAGTATGCTCACGACGCCCCCGAAGCGTACGTTCCACAGGACTATCTTCCAGAAGAGCTCAAGGGAAGCAAGTTCTATGAGGCGTCAGGCTTTGGGTTCGAGAAAGAGATTAGCAAGAGACTTCAGTGGTGGAGCGAGTTGAAGTCTCGAGCGCAGACGGAAGACTGAAGACGGATGGTACCTGCACCATCGCCCGTCTCCCTGGCTTCGTCCATCTCCCGCAACTCTCAAGTCTCACGTCTCAAGTCTCACGTCTCACGTCTCACGTCTCACGTCTCACGTCTCAAGTCCAACCACCGAGTCTATCAATGCGCCTCCTAATTCTGGCCCTCGCGACCGTCTCTCTCAGCAGCTGCCAAACATTGCTGAAGCAAGCCTTCGCCTCTCCCGTCGTCAACATCACCGACGTCCGCGTCCGGAACATCGGACTCCAAGGCGGCACTATCGACGTCGTACTCGAAATTCAGAATCCCAACGAGTACCGCATCGACGCCGAGAAGATTTCGTACAACTTCTTCGTCGACACCACCAAGGTTGTCTCGGGCGAAATCACCCAGCGCCTCACGCTCGAAGAACGCGGCAAAACCAGCATCACCATCCCCGTGAACTTCAACAACACGGCCCTCCAAACCGCCATGCGCTACTACGTCGCGCGCGGCGCGTTGGACTACAAGGTTGATGGATTCTTCACCCTCGTCACGCCCGTTGGACGCCTCACCCGTCCGTACTCCGGCACGGGCCGCGTCGCAGGAATGCCGTGAGCAAAGAGATCGTTGATCTCGCGCCGCCACAGGAGCGAGCTATTCTCGTGGGCGCGCCGGTCAAGCGCTCCAACGCGAAGCACCACATGGCCGAGCATCTCGACGAACTCGCGCGCCTCGCCGACACGGCGGGCGCGCGTGTGGTCGGCACACTCACGCAACAGCTCGATCGTCCCGATTCCTCCACGTACATCGGCAAGGGAAAGGTCGCGGAGCTCAAGCAGATGATTACCGACAAGGACGCGACGCTGGTCATCTTCGACGACGAGCTGTCACCCGCGCAGGGCAAGAATCTCGAAGGCGAGCTCGGCAAACGCGTCATTGACCGCGCCGAAATCATTCTCGACATCTTCGCGGTGCGCGCACGTAGCGCCGAAGCCAAAATGCAAGTCGAGCTCGCGCAGTTGGAGTACTCGCTGCCGCGCTTGGTGCGCATGTGGACGCACTTGGAAAAATTCCGCGGCGGCATTGGCGTGCGCGGCCCTGGCGAAACACAGCTCGAAACCGACCGTCGACTCGTTGGCCATCGCATTCGGTTGCTCAAGGAACGCCTCGTGGACGTCACCAAGGCGCGTGAGATTCAGCGCGCTGGGCGCGCCAACAGCTTCAAGGCCGCGCTCGTCGGCTATACCAATGCGGGCAAGAGCAGCATTCTGCGCTCCATTGCGGATTCCAAGGAAGTCTTCGTCGAAGACCGCCTCTTCGCCACACTCGATCCGCTCACGCGCGAAGTCGACCTCGGCGACAATTCCACGGTGCTGCTCACCGACACCGTGGGCTTCATTCGGAAGTTGCCTCACCACTTGGTGGCCAGCTTTCGCGCCACGCTCGAAGAAGTCGGCGAAGCCAATCTGCTGTTTCACGTCATTGACGCGAGTCATCCCACGTGGGAAGAGCAGCGTCTCGTCGTGGACGAAGTGCTTGCCGAACTCGGCGTGGCCGAAACACCCATGCGCTACGTCTTCAACAAAATGGACGCGCTGCCGCAAGAGCAGCGCGACGCACTGCGCGAGCGCATGATGAATCTCGCGCCCGATAGCATCTTCGTCTCCGCCATCACCGAAGGCGGCCTTGAGCCGATGAAGGACGTGCTGCGCGAAGCGTGGCGCAATCGCCGGCCCGAAGTGATGCTCCACATTCCGATGACGCACGGCAAGCTCCTCGCCGAAGCGCACCGCGTGGGCGAGATCTTGAGCAGCGAGCCCGACGAAGCCGAAGGCGTGATGCGCATTCGTGGTCGCTTTGAGCCGGCCGCATTGGCGCGCATGGAGCGCGAAGGCGCCGAGCGGCATTGATGCACGCCGTGTTCGGCGATCGGCTCGAGCGGCTCCGTGCAGCGCTCGTCGCCAGTGAACTCGACGCGCTGTTGGTGAGCGCGTTGCCGAACGTGCGCTATCTGACGGGCTTCACTGGTTCCAACGGACTCGTGATTG
>JAYUWY010000465.1:0-2636 GCA_043753285.1 Gemmatimonas sp.
AATGATGTGGACCCGGTCTGACATTGCTTCCCGCCCCCCCACGCACTCAGACTTCGACTATGCCCACTTCACTTCGTTCGCTCGCGGCTGCGGCCGCCCTTGTGTTCGCCACCACGCTTTCGGCTCAAGAGGCGATTCCCGCCAGCGGACTCAGCGTCGGCGATGTCGCTCCGGATTTCACCCTGCCCGCCGCAACTAAGGCAGGCGTGCGTCAAAACCCCGTCAAGCTCTCGGAGCTGCGCGGCCAAGTCGTTGTCATTGCGTTCTATCCGCGCGCGCGCACCCGCGGCTGCACGGTCCAGATGCAGACCTACCGCGATCAGTACGCCACGCTGTTTAACGGAGGCGAAGGCGTGACTGTCCTCTCCGTGAGCACAGATCCGGTAGACACCATCGCCGCCTGGGCCAAGGACGAGAACTTCCCGATGACCTTCATTTCGGACCGCGAAGCGACCTTGGGCGCGGCCTACGATGTGAAGTATCCGGCCGTGAATGTCCTGCGCCGCGTGCTGTTCGTGATTGGCAAGGACGGCCGCATTGCGCACGTGATGCGTCCCTTCGCCGAACTTTCGCAGGATTCCTACGTTGAGCTGGGCGACGCCGTCCGCAAGGCGCGCGGCACAAACTGAGTACGTCGAACAGTGCAACCGACCTCGTAGCGCTGTACGACGCGGCGCTCGCCGCTGCTGATCCAGCAGCGGCGGTGCGCTCTGGTCTCGACGCCCGCGAAGTTGCCCTCGAGCTCGGACGCGACCGTCCGCATTGGATTATCGCGGTAGGAAAGGCCGCTGCAGCCATGGCGGCGGCGGCCGTTGTGCATTGTCGTCATAAAGAACTCACCGTGGCCGGCGGGCTCATCGTCAGCGCCGAGCCGTCGGAGATGGCCCCGCCGCTTCCTACTATAGAATCGATCGTTGGGGACCATCCCGTGCCCGGCGTGCGTTCGCGGCACGCCGCGGACCGCTTGAGCGCGCTCCTCGAACGCATCGGCCGCGAAGACGTCGTCATCGTCTGCATCTCGGGCGGCACATCGAGCTTGATTGGCGCCCCCATCGCCGGTGTGCGCGACGAAGATCTCGCGCAGCTGCATTCGCTCCTGCTCGGCGCCGGCGTGCCCATCTCGCGTATTAACGCCGTGCGCAAACGCTTCTCGCGCTGGGGCGCCGGCCGACTCGCTGCTGCACTGCAGTGCGGTCGCATCATTCCGATTTTGTTGGCGGATGTTCCCAACGAAGATCCGGCGATGATTGGCTCCGGCCCCGTCTCGCCCGATCCACTGAGCGCGTGGCACGTGGAGCGCATCGTGCGCGACGCCCGCATCGCGAAACAGATCCCACTCTCAGTGGCGTCCACGCTCGGTGCTATGCGTGCGGGCATCACGGACGACACGCCAAAGCCCGGCAGTCCTGCGTTTGCGCGCGTGGAAGAACCGTTCGTCGTCGGCAATGCGGCCGCGCTCGAAGGCGCCGCTGAAGTCGCACGTTCGCGCGGACTCTCGCCCGTTCTGCTCTCGCTCACCAGTCTCACCGGCGACGCCACGGCCGCGGGTCGCGTGCTCGCGCACACACTCGCGCGCGCCACGCCCGGCACATGCCTCATCTGGGGCGGCGAAACCACCGTGCGACTCCCCGCCGATCACGGACTCGGCGGACGCTGCCAGCAACTGGCGCTCGCCGCCGCCGAGTCGCTCGACGAGCTCGGCGTGCGCGCGTGGCTGCTGGCCGCTGGTAGCGACGGAAAAGACGGGCCCGCTCCTGCCGCCGGCGCGCTCGTGAGCCACAGAACGTGGAGCGAAAGTTCGCTCGCAGGCGCCGATCCGCGCCGTGCGCTGAGGCGCTGTGACGCCTACGGCGCGCTCGACGCCGTCGGCGCCATCCTGCCCCGTCGTCACACTGGGACAAACGTGATGGATATCGTGGTAGCGATACGGGGTTAACAGGGCGAAATTGCTCCCATGAGCACTACCCGCGCCCCGTTTACCGTCGCCGTCATTCAGGACGGCGTTTTGGACACCGCCGAGAAGACTCTCGCCGCCACCATCGTCCGCATTCGTGATGCGGCCGCGAAGGGCGCGCAGATCATTTGCCTCAAAGAACTCTTCAACGCGCCGTACTTCTGCAAGAAGCTCGATAGCTCACGCTTCGATCTCGCAGAACCAATCGATGGCACGACCGTCACCGCGCTGAAGTCGCTCGCGAAAGAACTCGCCGTCGTGCTCGTCGTGCCCATCTACGAGAAGCAGGGTCCGGGCGTGTATCGCAACAGCGCGGTTGTGATTGACGCCGACGGCACGCCGCTGGGTGTGTATCGCAAGATGCACATCCCGCACGATCCGATGTTCGAGGAGAAGTACTATTTCTCACCCGGTGAGAGCGACAATCCCGTGCAGCCCGCAGGATTGCGCGGCCCCGATGGTGAAGCGGGCGGCTTCATGGTGTGGAAGACGCGATACGCCACCATCGGCGTGCTCATCTGTTGGGATCAGTGGTATCCCGAAGGTGCGCGCATCACGTCGCTACTCGGCGCAGACATTCTCTTCTACCCAACAGCTATTGGCTGGCATCCGGCGGAGAAGGCTGAGTGGGGCGCCGCGCAGGTTGACGCTTGGCGCACCGCGCAGCGCGCGCACGCGATTG
>JAYUWY010000466.1:0-2632 GCA_043753285.1 Gemmatimonas sp.
TCGTCGTGCTGGTGTTCGCCTCGTCGGCGCTCGTTGCGCAACAGGAACCGCCGCGTCGACTCGACTTAGGTGGCGAGGCGGTGCAGGAAGCCGCGCCGCGCGAGACGAACAAGGACATGCGCAATGCGTTTGTGCGCAATCAGCTGGCACTCGGCATTATCAGCTACGGCCCTTCGTTTGCCGCAATGCTCGGCAGCGAACCCGCCACGCAGCTCGCCGCGTGGATGGTGATGGCCGGCGGGTCGTTCTTTGCCGCGACAGAAATTTCGCGCCAGATCGAAATCACTCCGGCGCGTTCGGTGCTCAGCAGCCAGATGGGTGGGCGCGGTAGCCTCAGCGGACTTCTGCTCGGCACCGCGTGGAAGATGCCCGCAGGCGAAGTTGGAGCGCTCACACTGGTCGGTGGTTTGAGCGGCACCGCACTTGGCTTGGTAATGGGCACGAATCTCACCGAAGGCGAAGCAGTCGCAGCGGTCACCGGTCACGACCTCGTCGCAGCCTCGGTGTACGGCGTAACACGAGTTATTGATCCGATTACGGGTGACGCTGACGGATTGAGCAACAGTGCGCGCGTCGCGATTCCATTGGTGCTCGGTTGGGGCGGCTACTATCTCGGTGCCGTATGGGCGCGCAACGCGGACTACGAAGTGACCGCTGGTGACGCGGGCCTGCTGTGGCTCGGCGCCGGCATCGGTGCAGCTGCGGCGAGCACGTTCATCATTGAATCAGAACCGTCAGATCAAGTCATCGCCGGCACATTGCTCCTCGGCGGACTGGCTGGTGTGTGGGGCGGCAGTCGCTACTTCGTGAAGCCGTTTGATCACACACGTGGCGAAGGGCTGATGGTCTCGTCGGGTGCGGGCGCGGGTGCGTTGATGGGTATCGGACTTGGGGTGTTGTTGTCTGGCGATGCGGAGCGCAACTCTGCACCGACGATGGCATTCGGTACGATTGGTGCGGTCGCCGGTGCATGGCTCACCGAGCGCTACGTACAGCCGGCCGCAGATGCGGGACGACAAGTCGATGTCGGAAGCCGACTGCAGGTGAGTCCGTTTGGCGCGATTGCGGCAGCGACGCGCACGCCGGGTATGCACTCCATCGTGCGCTTCACGTTCTAAGACTTTCTTAAGACTAGGAACTAGCGATGTCATTCCTCGATCGCCTGCAGGACAGTCTCGCGCGACTGTGGGAGTACGTGCCGGCACTGTTCGGTGCGGCGGTGATTTTGACGGTCGGCTTCATCATCGCTCGCCTCGCGCAACGCGCGGTGCAGCGGATGTTGCGACGGGTGCATCTCAATGAAGCGCTGCAGAAGGGCGGTGTGACGTCGCCGCTCGATCCGTACGGCGTGCCGCTGACGCCATCGCGCGTGTTGGGCAACGTCGTGTTTTGGTTGCTCATCTTCACGGCGATGTTGATTGCGGCAGATACGCTCGGCATTGACTACCTAGGTCAGGCATTCGCTGAATTGGTGAGCTATGTGCCCAGTGTCATCGCGGCCGTAGTCATCGTGATTCTCGGCTTGGTGCTCGGCGACTTGGTGGCGGCGTTGATTGCGGCGAGTGCTGGTGGTTTGGTGGGTGCAAGCACGCTCGCGCGACTGGGCAAGGCCGGCGTCGTGCTGCTCGCGGTGTTCATGTCACTGCAGGAACTCGGCGTCGCGACGGGCATTGTCACGACGGCGTTTGCGATCATCTTCGGCGCGATTGCATTGGCGCTGGCGCTGTCGTTTGGGCTCGGCAACCGAGAGCTCGCGGGCGAAGTCACGCGCCGTTGGTACGAGCAGTGGCGCGAGGAGCGCGAGTTGTTGCGCCGTGCGCAGGAGCGCGCCGAGTCGGAGAATCCGTCGGCGGATCCGCGCTGAACTGCTGTTCACCACAGAGGGCACAGAGGGCGCAGAGAACAACGGACGACAAGGCCTTTTGGGGGTTCGCGCGGATAAGAGAGCGCGAACCCCCTTGTACTTGCAGTTGCAGTCCTCTGTGTGCTCTGTGCCCTCTGTGGTGAAAGTCGTGGCAGTTCCCGTTGTTTGCGTCTGCGAAAACGGCTAACTTTGGGGGTCGCTGGACACGCTAAAAATCGACCCCCAATCGCGCAATTATGACGGCACCGAACAACCGGGAACGCATCCTTCCGCGTCTCATCCAGGATGAGGTGAAGGAGTCGTTCATCAACTACTCGATGAGCGTCATCGTGAGCCGCGCGCTGCCGGACGTGCGCGACGGCCTCAAGCCCGTGCACAGGCGCGTGCTCTACGCGATGAACGAACTCGGGTTGGTGCCGGGTCGTGCGTACAAGAAGTCCGCGACGGTGGTCGGTGACGTGCTCGGTAAGTATCACCCGCACGGTGACCAGTCGGTGTACGACGCGTTGGTGCGCATGGTGCAGGACTTCTCGCTGCGCTATCCGCTCGTCGACGGTCAGGGCAACTTCGGCTCGATGGACGGCGATCCCGCGGCGGCGTACCGCTATACGGAATCGCGTCTCACGCGCATCGCGGTGGAAATGCTCACCGACATCGACAAGAATACGGTCGATTTCGCGCCGAACTTTGACGACCGTCTTGAAGAGCCGACGGTGCTGCCGAGCGCGTTCCCCAATTTGTTGGTGAACGGTTCAGCGGGTATCGCCG
>JAYUWY010000467.1:0-2621 GCA_043753285.1 Gemmatimonas sp.
CGCGGCGCGCCAAGTGAGTTTTCTCTCCAACGCGTTTGGTGGAACGATCGCGTGGAGCGCCGATGGGCGCTCACTGTTTTTCGACAACTCGCAGCGCACCGAAACCAGCCAAGTGATTCGCGTGGACTTGGTGGGGCGCGCGCCGACGTTTCGCGAATCGCGATTTGATGCGCTGTTCCCCGGCGACACAACCAAGCGCGTGGTGACTGTGCGCGTAGACACCGCCGGCCTACGCCGGCGCGCGCAGGCCATGCCGCTTGCTGTCAGCGTCGGCAGCGTTGCGGTGAGTCCCGATGGAAAGACGCTCGCCGTACTCGGGACTGCTGCGGGCCAGACACAGATCTGGACCTGGTCGCTCGAGGAAGGCACCGCTGAGGCGCCGCAGTTGCGGCAGGTGACGTCGAGCGCGGGCGGTAAGGACAACGTGCAGTGGTCGCCCGACAGCAAGGAGTTGTGGTTCTTAGGCGGCGGACGCGTGCAGGCGATCGGCGTGGAGAATCGTGTGCTGCGCTCGCTCACACTCACGGCGACGCTCGACACGGACTTCGCTGCAGAGCGCGAAGAGGTGTTTCGCCAGGTGTGGGGCTGGACGGCGGAGAACTTCTACGACGAGCAAATGCACGGTGTGGATTGGAATGCCGCGCGTGCTCGTTACGCGCCGATTGTTTCTGCGGCGCGCACGGCCGACGAAATGCGCCGCGCGCTGACGCTGCTCATTGGCGAGCTGAACGCATCGCACACGGGCGTCGGCGGGCCGGCGTCGCAGCAACCGTTCACTGGGCGACTCGGTGTGGACTTTGATCGCGCCGTCGCAGAAGCACAGGGCGCACTGCGGATTGCGGCGGTGCTCACGGGCGGCCCCGTCGCGCTCGCTGGCGGCATTGCGGTGGGCGACTATGTCGTCGCAATCGAGGGCGCACCAGTGCAGGGCGCCAACGTTGATTCGTTGCTGTCGTTCACCACGGGCCGTCGTGTGGCGCTGCGAGTGAGTGCGAATGCGGACGGACGCGCAGCGCGCGACGTGATGGTGCAGCCCATTAGCACCGGAGCAGAGAAGGGTTTGCGATATTCCGACTGGGTGGAATCACGTCGCGCCTACGTGGCGCGCGTCTCCGGCGGCCGACTCGGCTACGTCCACATGATTGACATGGGCGATGGTGCGTTGCGTCAGCTGTACACCGATCTCGACGCGGAGAATTTGGGACGCGAGGGCGTGGTGATTGACCTGCGCAACAACAACGGCGGTTTCGTGAATGCGTACGCGCTCGATGTGTTTAGTCGCAGGCCGTACATCTCGATGGAGCGTCGCGGCACGGGCGTTGAGGCATCGGCGCGCCTGCAATTGGGGCAACGCGCGTTTGAGAAGCCCACGGTGCTCGTGACGAATCAGCACTCGCTGAGCGACGCCGAGGATTTCACTGAGGGCTATCGCGCGCTTGGACTGGGCCCGGTGATTGGCGAGCCGACGTCTGGCTGGATCATCTACACGAGCAATGTGACGCTCTTTGAGGGCACAACGCTGCGCATTCCTTTTATTCGGATTCGCGACGCCGAGGGGAAGGAAATGGAGCTGTTCCCGCGGCCGGTGGACGTGCGGGTGGACCAGCCGGTTGGCGAGGGCTACACGGGTCGCGATGTACAGCTGGATGAGGCCGTGAAGGCGCTCTTGGCCCGCGTCCGTTGACCGAGTGGGGCGACCGAGGTTAAACTTAAAGGCTGTCTACGTTTACACGCTGATTCACCCGCTCCTTTTACGGTTCGCTTATGGCATTGCCAGCCACCCAGATCCGCCGCGGAATGGTGATCGTTTTCGAAAACGATCCTTGCCGCATCATCGAGTTCCGTCATCACACGCCCGGCAACCTCCGCGCGATGGTGCAGGCGAAGCTCAAGAATTTGCGTTCTGGCAACAACTTTGAGCACCGGTTCCGTGCGGACGACCAGATCCATAAGGCGGATATGGAGACGCAGGAACTGCAGTTCTTGTACAAGGGTGGGGATTCGTACCACTTCATGAACACGGACAACTACGAGCAGATGGAGATGGACGAAGAGACGCTCGGAGACAATGCGCCGTGGATGCAGGACAACATGATGGTGATGGTCGAGTTTTATAACGGCAAGCCGATGTCGGTGCAGTTGCCGCAGTTCTTGAACCTGGCGATCACGGACACCGCGCCCGTGATGAAGACGGCGACCAAGACGGCGAGCACGAAGCCGGCGGTGTTGGAGAACGGCGTGACGATTCAGGTGCCCGAGTTTATTGCGACGGGCGAGCGCGTGCGCGTGAATCCGTCGACGGGCGATTATATGGATAGGGCGAAAGACTGAGTCGCAGACGGAAGACTTAAGACGGAAGGTTCAAGGCAGTTCCTTGTGGCTTCCGTCTTCCGTCCCAGTTGATAAGCTCCGTCTGCTCCGCTAGTTTCAGGGTTCTCTGGCTCCATTGGGCCAGGTTACGGTGGCTGTAGCTCAGTCGGTTAGAGCATCGGATTGTGGTTCCGAGGGTCGCGGGTTCGATTCCCGTCAGCCACCCCTCGTGGGTCTTAGGTCCGTAGCTCAATTGGTAGAGCACCGGTCTCCAAAACCGGCGGTTGGGGGTTCGATTCCCTCCGGGCCTG
>JAYUWY010000468.1:0-2620 GCA_043753285.1 Gemmatimonas sp.
GCTTGAGCGCATCAAGGCGCAGGGACAGGCGAACGCCGCACTAGCCGAGGCATTGGTGCTCGCGCAGCAGCGGATTGTCGTCCTGCAGGGGCAGGTACGCTAGCTCGTAGATGCTTACCAGAGCCTTGCGTGCCTCAAAAAACCGCGTGAGAATGGCTGTCGTACTCTCGCTTGTCTTCGTGACGAGCGGTTGTGCGGCGGCCAACCAAGCGTGGCGCGCAGGGCCGATGGGCATCGCTGCCGAGTGGACGATTCGCGATCATCTTATTTATGGTCGCCCGGAGCAGGCGTGGGAGGCGATGGGCAACAAGAAGGTCGCGCCGCAGGATGCGTTGCTGCGTCATATGTATCGCGGCGTGATCTCGCTGCACGCTGGTGAGTACGATCAAGGCGCAAAGTCGATGGACCGCGCGTGGACGATTATCGAAGACCGCTACACCAAGCGTGTCAGCACCGGCGCGCTCGCGCTGATCACCTCAGATGCATCGTTGCCGTACTATCCGCTCGCGACGGAGATGTACTTCGTGCCGTACTACGGCGCGCTCAATTGGCTCGCGCAGGGCGACCTCGATGAAACAGCCGTCGAAGCGCGTCGTCTCGCAATGTTGTTGCAGTCCGACGACGGCACGCGCCCCACGCGCGAACTCGAAGGCGCGCTGCGCTATGTGACTGGCGTGTTGTTTGAAGCCGCAGGCGAGTATCAAGACGCGATGGTGGCGTATCGCAACGCGGCGGCGCTCGGTCTCTCGTTGCCTGGCGACACACTGCGCGCCGGTGCCGACAGCGGTGACGTCGTGGTCATCATCGAAGACGGATTCGTCGCCCGCCCGGAGCCGCAGAGCTTGGGCGTCTATACGAGTGGCGACGAAATCATCGCACTCACCACGGGTCGCGACGCGCAGCGACTCGTCGTGGCCAATCGCGTGCGCAATCGCGCGAACGATCCAGACTTCTCGCGCGATGAAGTGGGCTGGCTCACGTACGAAGTGAATTGGGCTACCATTGGCGAGCCCACGCGCACGCCTGGTACTGTGGGCGTGCAGGCGAGCAATGCGTCGTTTAACACCCTGAGTGCCGAAGTGAGCACATCGGTGGGCCGCGACTTCACGGCCGAAGTGCCAGCCAAGCTCGCGCGCGGCATTGCACGTTCCGCAGTGCGGTACGCCGCGATGCGCGCGGCGTCGCATCAAATCGACAAAGCCATCAACGGCGACGAAGACGATGATGACGACGATGCTGAGGACAAACCCTCGACCGCTGGTCGCGTGCTCCGCGCCATCTTTGGACTCGGACTTGGCGCGCTTTCAGTCAGCAGCACGATTATCGATCAGCCCGATCTGCGCGCGTGGCAGTTGTTGCCCGATCGTTTGAGCATCGCGCGTTTGCGTCTGCCCGTGGGCGAGCATCCCATCCAAGTGATGGTGGGCGACCAGCTCGTCACCGTTGGTACGGCGACGGTGCGCCCGGGTGGCGTTGCGGTGATGACCTACCGCGCGTGGCCTGGCCCGGGCGCGCGCCGCACTATGGCGTCACACTAAGACCCAAGTACGCGTAGGTGGTGTTGCGGACTGGGCCGTTAAGCACATGCGTGAGTCCGGCGCGCAGCGATGCGTTGGGCACACGCATCACCGCCATGCGCGGAATGGTGGCCAGTAGGAACTCCGCACCGAGCACGCGCAGCGACTCGCCAAACTCGTCGTCGCCGCCAACCATCCAGTCGTGATACAGGCGCACCGGGCCGGTGGTCTCGAGCGTGAGAATACCAAAGCGTCGGCCGCCGACCACGCCGTACGGCAAGCCAAGGTGCTCAACGCGATTCGTGATGATGCCGCCATCCATGTACGGTGATGCGGTTCCGCCCACGTAGAAGTGCTCGGCCAGCGCAGCATCATCGTTCACTTGTCCACCGCGCGCGCGAACAGCGAGTCCGCCGTTTGCGTTGCCCATACCGAGGCGGATATCGGCCACCGTGCGTGAGACCGATGCGCCTTCCGATTCGCCAAACGCGTGATTCACCGACCACTCCACTGTGCGACGCTTCGAACCGGACGGTGTGAACAACGCGGAACGTTCCAACTGCACGAAACCAACGGTGCGAGTTTCGCTCGGCCCGTCGAGCGTGGGATTGCGCGAGTGTCCCATGGAGGCGCCGTATCGCAGCGCTGATCTACCACGCGAGTCACTGCGCGCGAATCGAATCGACGCTACCGCACCACTGAACGCGCGATCCGCTCCTTCCCATCCCAAACCAGACTTGGAAGGATCCTCTGACGGCAGATACTCTGCGAGATAGCCCTGCAACTGCAGTTCGGGACGAAATCCGCGCCACGTGTACACGCCGCGCGCGCCGCTCCACGAGCCTCCTCTGCCAATGCCTGCGTAGGCCATGCCTGTGCCGCGACCAACCGGATCACCGAACGTGACGCCGGCGGCCCACAAATCACCATCAGCAGCGCTACCGCCCATCGCAATGAACGCGGCGCCAAACGGACCCGCGCCATACATCCTTGACGGAGCGACGACCGCAGCGGTGAAGTGCTTCGCGAGCGAGGTCTCCACGCGACGCGTCGCGGGAAAGTTCACCGCATCGAGCGGCAAACCAATCACGTGCGCGCTGCCC
>JAYUWY010000469.1:0-11247 GCA_043753285.1 Gemmatimonas sp.
ATAGAGTTCCGTGAACGCGTTGGGGTGCTTGGCCAGTGCGTCGGCCACCGTGTGGCCAGACTCCACGTCAAACACGACTTGGCGCGTGACTGCCTGCAGCACCGGATTCTCAGACTGCCTGGAGAGAATGTCGAGCGCCTGCACGAGCGGCAGCCCCGAGTTGATCATCGTGGAGAACTGTCGCGTGAAGATCACGATGTCGCGCATCCCAATCGAACCCTTGGTCTTGGGCGCGCTCTTGGCGGCCTCCTCGACCTTCACGACATTCATTCGCAGCCGCTTCAGCTGATTGACGACGTCCTCTTTGTTCGCGGCTTCCATCGTCGCGGACTTGAGTTCACCGGTAGCGGTGCGGGCGGTATATGTATAGGCTGGCATTTAGTCTCCTCAGACCCTGACGATTATCGACGTCCACCCGCCACAGGTCCGCCCTTATTGGGCCCCGAACCGGTGGGTCCTTCGTCGGTCACGGACTTGCCGATCATACGCAGGAACTCGTTGGGATCGCCGGACACGCGCAGGCACTCCTCTTCGTCCACTTCGCGCGCCATGTACAAGGCGTAGAGCGAATCGTTGAGCGTTTGCATGCCGTGCTTCTTACCCGACTGCATCATCGAGTACACCTGGTGAATCTTGTCGTCACGAATCAGCGCGCGAATTGCCGGTGTCACGACGAGAATCTCCGCTGCCATCGCGCGACCCTTGCCCACCCGCTTGGGCAGCAGCGTCTGGGTAATGATGCCTTCGAGTACGAACGACAACTGCGCGCGCACCTGCGACTGCTGATGGCTCGGGAAGACGTCGATGATACGATTGATGGCTTCGGCCGCGGAGTTGGTGTGCAGCGTGGCGAAGGCCAAGTGACCCGTTTCGGCGATGGTCAAACCCGCGTGAATCGTTTCGTGGTCGCGCATTTCGCCGACGAGCACAACGTCTGGATCTTCACGCAGCGCGTACTTGAGCGCGCTACCAAAACTTTTGGTGTCTGAACCCACTTCGCGCTGATTCACAATGCAACCCTGATGCTTGTGGATGAACTCGATGGGGTCTTCGACGGTGAGGATATGTCCACGACGCTCGCGATTAATCTTGTCGATCATCGCAGCGAGCGTGGTGGACTTACCAGAACCTGTGGGACCCGTGACGAGCACGAGGCCGCGCGGCTTCTCGGCCAGCTTCGCAATCACCGGCGGCAACGAGAGATCGGCGAACGTCTTAATGGAGAACGGAATCTGACGCAGCACGATGGCCACGCAGCCGCGCTGCTTGAAGCAGTTGCCACGAAAGCGCGCGAGGTTTTGGATGCCGAACGAGAAGTCGAGCTCGTCCTCCATTTCAAAACGCTTCTTCTGATTCTCCGTCAGCACTGAGTATGCCAACTGCAGCGTGTCCTTGGGCTGCAACACGACTTCTTGCTTGGAGGGCACGATGTCGCCGTCAATGCGTAACATCGGCCGTGCACCGGCCGTGACGTGCAAGTCGGACGCGCCGCGCTCGATCATCTCGTCGAGCAAGGTGCGGAGATTGACCTGAAGGGCGGCGGGTGCGGCGGGGGACTGTGGAGCGGTCATTAAATAGACTTGAGACGGGAGACTTGAGACGTGAGAAGCCGCACTTACGCGCTGGTTTCAGTGATTACTTGCTCGAGCGAGGTGATTCCCTTCCACACTTTGACTAAGCCGTCCATACGCAGCGTGAGCATGCCTTCGTCAATGCCGAAGTCCTTGATCTCGGCGGCGCCGACGTTTTGGAGGATCAACTTGCGAAGGCCGGGCGTCATGTTGAGCACTTCGTACGCGCCCTGACGACCGCGCGAGCCGGAGCCCTTGCACTGATCGCAGCCCTTGCCGCGGAAGAACGGCATGTCGATCGCGCGGGTGTCGAGCGAGATATTCGCCAGCAGCGGCTTGACCTCGTTGGAGGCGCGTTCCTTGAGACCGGCAATCGCTTCGTCGCCGAAGCGGAGATCGCGCAGCGTGGTCGTCTCCGTCCACTTGGCTGCGTGCATTTCCTCTGGCGAAATCTTGTACTGCTCTTTGCAGTTGGCGCAGATACGGCGCAGCAGTCGTTGCGCGAGCACGAGGTTGAGCGCGGAGCTGACGTTGAACGGCTCTAGACCCATGTCCAACAGGCGCGTGATGGTCTCGGCCGTGGAGTTGGTGTGCAGCGTGGAGAGCACCAAGTGGCCCGTGAGCGCGGCCTTGATGGCGATACCGCCGGTCTCTAGGTCTCGAATTTCGCCGACCATGATGATGTTCGGATCTTGCCGCAAGAACGCCTTCAGCGCGGCAGCGAACGTCATACCGATTTCGTTGCGCACGAGCACCTGATTGACCCCGTAGAGGTTGTACTCGACGGGGTCCTCGGCGGTCATGATGTTCGTTTCGATCTTGTTGATGAGCTTGATGCTGGAGTACAGCGTCGTCGTCTTGCCCGAGCCCGTGGGACCCGTGACGAGCACCATCCCGTACGGACTGCGCACCGCGTGCATCAAGTCGCGCTCGGCGGCAGGTTCGATGCCGAGCTTGTCGAGGTCCATCAAGTTGCTCTGGCTGAGAATACGGAGCACGACCTTCTCGCCAAACAACGTGGGCAGCGTCGAGACGCGGAAGTCCACGACCTTGTTGGCGCTCAGCTTCAGCTTGATGCGGCCGTCCTGCGGCACGCGACGTTCGGCGATATTGAGCGCGCTCATAATCTTGAAACGCGAAATCAGCGCCGGCTGCATTTTCTTGGGTGGCTTCATCACTTCTTCGAGATGGCCGTCCACGCGGTAACGCACGCGCAGTTCCTTCTCGAAGCACTCGAAGTGAATGTCGGACGCTCCCATCTTCACCGCGTTGGTGAGGATGGCGTTGATGAGCTTCACGACGGGCGCGTCGTCCACGGCGGCGGCGAGCGCCGTTGCGGACATTTCTTCTTCTTTTTCCTGAACGACTTCGACATCGCTATCGGACTCGAGCTCTTCGATTTCGTTGAGCAGCGCCGACATCTGCGCGTCATTGGAATCGTAGTGCTTCTCGATGACGTTGCGCAGCGTGAACTCGCCGGCAATGACGGGGAAGATGTCGTAGCGCGTGATGAACTTGAGATCTTCAATGACGCCGACGTTGGTCGGGTCGGCCATCGCAACCGTGAGCGTACGTCCATCGCGTTTGAGCGGGAGGACGAGGTTCTTCATCGCGAGGTCTGTTGGCACCAGCTTGATGATCTTGACGTCGACCTCAAACTTGGAGAGGTCCACGGCAGGCATCTTGAACTGGCGAGCGAGCGTCTTCGTCAGCTCGTTCTCTTGGATGAAACCCAGCTTCACCAAGTTGTAGCCAACACGCGTGCCGTTCTGGCGCCCTTCATCCAGCGCCTTTTGCAACTGCTCACGCGTGATCAGCCCCTCTTTGACGAGGATATCGCCGATCCGCTCACCACCTGCGCTCGCTGCTGCGGTCATTCTGAGACATGGGACAGGGCGCAGACAACGCCCCCGGGGTTCTCCCCAGAGGAATCGGACAGCGCGTGACTGGGTGAAGGTGGACGGGGAGACGTACAAGTGTCAAGGATGTGAACGTCCACGATTTCTCTCTGCAGAACGAGGCTGACGAGGGGGCGCGGAAAAGGTCACGAACGGGGCCAATTTTGCGGCCAACGCGGGTCCGATTCCGCGGACGTCCTGGAGGGCCTCAAGGGAGCCAAACGCACCGTGTGCGGCGCGGTCCTCGACAATGCGCTGGGCGAGGGCTGGACCGATCCCAGGCAGTGCGTCTAGCTCGTCCGCTCGCGCCCGGTCCAAGTCCACCGGCGCGGCAGGTCCCGCCGGATGCGGGACGCTGCCGGGGGAAGTGACCTGGGTCGAATTCTCCCGTGGCGGACGGCGGGCGCGGGGGCGTCCGCCGGTGCTCACGGCGGAGTCCACGGCGGCGATCTGGGCGGCGAGGGCGGCGCGCGGGGCGGCGTCAACGGCGTTCGGCGCGAGGGCGCGGCAGCCTCGGACGGAGAGCCCCAGCGCGGCCACGGCCGCCACGAAGAGCAGGGCGCGTCGCTCAGACGGTGTGGGCACGCCGGAGTGTGTGCTACGAGGGCGGCGTGAGGCGTACCCTGCCCACGCCTGCGACAGCTACATCCCGCGCAGTACTGCCATGGCGACGTCGCCGACTACTTGGAGCGTCACCGCGGAGACTTTGTCTTCGGTGTCTTCGGGCGTGTGGTGGTAGGCGTAGTCGAGATCAATCACATCAATCACTTTGAAGCCCTTCGCGATGAACGGCAGGTGATCGTCGGTGATTGGCGTCGACTCGCGCGTCGGGAAGTACGCGCCGTGACCAATGCGCTCGGCGGTGCTCCAAACGCGTTGGACAACTTCAGGTGCCGCGCGCACGGAGTACGGCTCAAACATGAACCGTGAATCCGGCTTGCCGACCATGTCGAACAACACGCCGAAGGTCGGCGAGAATCCAGCAGGAAGGTTGTTGGTGAAGTAGCGCGCACCAACGAGCACATCGGTGTCCGTATCGAAGTCGCCCCAGTCTTCGCCATCGACGAAGAGCAGGTCCACACCGACGTTCGCGCCGCGCGCCTTCAACGCATCGGCGACACCAATCAGAATCGCCACACCTGACGCGCCATCATTCGCGCCCGGCGTGGGCGTGCTACGCGCCGCCGCCGTCGTCGCCTTCTCTGCCGTGGGTCGCGAATCCCAATGCGCCATGTACAGCACACGCTGGGTCGCGGTCGGATTAAACCGCGCCAACACATTGCGCATTGGCAAGCGCTTTCCGTCCGCCGTGGTGTGCGTCCAGCGCTGGACGATCACGGTGTCGGCACGCTCGCGCATCTGAGCCACGATCCAGTCACCCGCCAAGCGGTGCGCGTCCGTGCCCGGCACGCGCGGCCCAAAGGCCATCTGCGTGCGGACGTATTCCATGGCCTTCTGGCCGTCGAATTCTGGGGTCACGACAGTGGCCGGTGGCTGGTCGGTGGCCTGGGAGGCCTCAGAGCCGCCGCAACTGAGGACGGCGAGCGCAACGACGGGGAGGAGAATGGGACGCATTCGGGGTAATATACGCCCTGTGAAGATTGTCCACCGCTATATCCTCCGCGAGCATCTCGGGCCGCTGGTCTTTGCGCTGTCCGCACTGACCTCGTTGCTCATGCTCAACTTTGTCGCCAAAAAGTTTGGCGATCTCGTGGGCAAGGGTCTGCCGTGGTCGGTAATTCTTGAGTTCCTGTTCTTGTCGTTGCCGTTCACGATTGCGATGACGCTTCCCATGGCCGTGCTCGTGGCCACGCTCCACGCGTTCTCGCGGTTTGCTTCGGAAAACGAGATCACGGCGTTCAAGGCCAGCGGCGTCTCGATGCAGTTGCTCGTGCGGCCGGTGATTCTCTCCTCTGTGATCCTCGCTTTGGTCATGGTGTGGTTCAACGACCAAGTGCTGCCGCGCGCCAATCACAGACTTGCCACGCTGCAGATGGACATCGCGCGCGTGAAGCCCACGCTCGCCCTCAACGAGCAAGTCATCAACGAGGTGGTGCGCGGCTCGCTGTACCTGCGTGCCGCACGCATCGAGTCCGGCACGAACCGGATGCGCGATGTCACCATCTATGATTTGAGCAACCCTGAGCAGCGGCGCACGATTCGCGCGGACAGCGGCGCGCTTGCGTTCTCTCGCAATGGTGCGGACCTCGTGCTCACACTGTTTGATGGACAGTCCGTGGAGAGCGCGGCGGAAACGCCGGCGCGTTTGCAGCGCAGCTTTTTCAAAGAAGACCAAATCGTGGTGCGTGGAATCTCCGCGGGACTTGAGCGCGGTAGCGGCTCCGCCGGTTACAAGTCCGACAGGGAGCTTACGATCTGCGAGCTGCAGGACCGCGTAAACGCAGCGAAGCCCAACCGCGATTTGATGTGGCGCCGCTTGCAAGCCTACAGCAATCCCACGGACTCGCTCGCTGATCCGCCACGCGAGTGGTGGCCGCTCGCGACGTGGTATTGCGCGACCGTTGCGAAGTTCTCCACTGCAACGACCGTGCAGACTGCCGACGCAGCCGTTGTCGCGATGTCCGTGCCACAACGCGGTGCCGTGCGCGGCGGGGGCCAGGGTGCGCAGGACATTGTTGTTCCGGACTTTGAATCCGTGCAACTCGAGGGCATTCGCTTTGAGCTCAGCGGCGCGCAAGCGCAGATCGATCGCTATCGCGTGGAGATCGAGAAGAAGTTCTCCATCGCGGCAGCGTGCGTGGTATTCGTGTTGCTCGGCGCACCTATCGCCCTGCGCTTTCCGCGCGGCGGCGTAGGACTCACCATCGGCGTGAGCCTCGGCGTGTTCGCGATTTACTACATCGGCTTGCTGGCGGGAGAGGCGCTGTCTGATCGCGGTCTTGTTGATCCCGCACTCGCGATGTGGACGACGAACTTCTTACTCGGCGCCGTGGGCGTGTATCTCACCGCGAAGCTGGGCAGCGAAGGATCCACGCATCGCGGCAGCGAAACCGGCGAGTGGTGGAGTCGCACGATGGATGCGCTGCGCACCAAACTGCGACGCGGGAAGACCGCATGAGTCGTCGCGGCTGGTTGCGTCCGTTAGATCGCTACGTGTTGAGTGAATTCTGGAAAGTCTTAGCGGCCACGGCGCTCGGCTTTCCGTTGCTCGTCATCGTCATTGATGTCTCGGAGAAGCTCGACAACTACCTCGCGCGCGATTTGACGCCGGGAGAGATTGGACTCGCGTACTTGTTTGGCATACCCGACACGATGTTTCTCGTGCTGCCCGCAGCCGTGTTGTTCGCGACGGTGTTCACCATTGGCGGCTTTACGCGGCACAGCGAAATCACCGCAGCGAAGGCGTCAGGCATTTCGTTTCATCGCTTCATCGCGCCCATCGTGGCCGGATCCGTAGCCGCTGCGTTGCTTGGACTCGCACTCGCCGAGATCGTGCCGCCGCTCAACGCGCGCCGACTTGAATTGCTCAAAGAGAAGATTGTTCGCTCGGCCGACGAGCGCAGCAACTTTGCGTACGCTGCGGATGAAGGCCGCGTCTACAAGATCGGCTACGCGTCAGTGACATCGTCCACGATGATGAAGGTGGAAGTCGAGCGCCGCGGCACGGGGCCCGACTTCCCTTCCTATGTAATCACCGCCGAGTCCGGACGCTGGGTTGAGGGCAAGGGTTGGGTGCTGGGCTCGGGATACCTGCATCTCATGCCTGACTCGCTCTCGAGCTTGAGCATTCAGTTTGATTCGCTCAGTGACAAGTTCTTTACCGAGCGCCCTGAGCACTTGATGGCCAATCCCAAGGCGCCCGCCGAGATGGGCTACCGCGACCTCGGCCGGTTTATCACGGCCATGGAGCGCTCAGGGGCGGATGTGAAGAAGCTGCGCGTGGAGCGCATGCTCAAAATCGCGATTCCTGTGACCTGCGTCATCATTATGCTCATCGGCGCGCCGTTGGCAACGAGCACGCAGCGCGGCGGCACGGCGTACGGCATCGCCATCTCGCTCGCGGTCACCGTTATCTTCCTTGTGTTGCTACAGCTCACGCAAGCCATTGGCGCTGGCGGTTTGGTGCAGCCCGAATTGGCTGCGTGGCTTCCGGGCATTTTGTTCAGCGGCATCGGCGCATTTCTCTTGGTAAAGGTTCGCACTTAGCGTGGCTGGTCGTCCCACTGCGTCGTATCCTGTAGTGCAGCGCTCGTCGATGCGGTTTTTCCGCTCGATGGGTCGCGGGACGCTGGCGTTATTTGGCGGGATCGGCGCGCGGGTGTTGTTCTTCCGCGAAGTGGGTCGCGCCTCGCTCGAAGTCCGCACGTGGTGGCGCGAGCTGTTTCATCAGATGCGCGCCATTGGCGTGGACTCCCTGCCGCTCGCAATTATGGTGGCCGCGTTCATTGGTGGCGTCATCACGATTCAGATTCGCTATCAGCTGTTTCCGGGCATTCAGCTTTCTATTGTGGGACTGAGCTCGCGGCAGATTGTGATTCTCGAAACCGGTCCGCTGCTCACTGGTCTCGTGCTCGCAGGGCGTGTGGGCGCGAAGATGACGGCGGAGATTGCGACGATGCGTGTGACAGAGCAGATCGACGCGCTCGAGACGCTCGGCTTTGATCCCGTGGCGTATTTGATTGTCCCGCGCCTCATCGCAGCGATTGTGATGCTGCCGGTGCTCACCGTGTTTGCCGATGTGTTTGGCGTACTCAGCGGCTTGATGGCCGCCGTGACGATCACCGACGTGAAGTACGCGCAGTTTATGGAAGGCGTGCGATTGGGCTACGACCACTTCCAGGTGGTGTATTCGCTCATCAAGGCGACACTGTTTGGCGCAGCCATTTCCTACCTCTGCACCTACGAGGGATTCACCACGCGCGGTGGTGCGGAAGGCGTGGGACAGAGCACCGCCAAGGCCGTGGTGGTGTCGTCGGTGGCTATTTTGATCTTGGATGCTATCACAGCAGTACTCCTCGCACCGTATCTTCAGGGATGAAGCGTCGCGACGAAGTTCTCGTAGGTATCCTGGCCACCGTCGCACTTGTGATCGGTGTCGTCGGTGCCTTGCTCTTGGCCCGCGGCGGTTTGGCGCCGGGCTATGCCGTGTACTCACTATTTAGCTGGGGTGGCGGTCTGCGCGCTGGCCAACCCGTGCTGCTCTCTGGCGTGTCCGTGGGTTACGTCGGCGACGTGACGTTCCAGCGCGAAGGCAACTTGCTCGTCGAGATGCGCATCTACGAGCGCTACCAGTTGCCCAAGAACTCCACCGCACGCATCGCTGCCAACGGCGTGTTCGGCGATATGATGGTCGTGGTCACTCCGGGCAAGGAGATGACCACGGAAGATTTCGTGGCCGGCGATACGGTGCCTGCGGGCCCTGCTGCGATGCAGGTGAGCGATGTGCTCGCGCGCGTGGATTCCATCGGCAAGGACGTGCAGGCACTCACCGGTGCGCTGAACAAGGAACTGGTGCAGGACGGCGGCATCGCCGAGCTGCGCGCGACGGTGCGGAGCGCGAATGTGTTTTTGAATGATTTGTCGCGCATTGCAGCGGCGCAGTCTGCTGAGCTTTCGCAGACGCAGGCTGCTGTGCGACGCGTGGTGAACGCGATTGACTCCGCGGCTGTGGACAGCACCGTGAAGGGGCTGTCTGCTGCGGCGACGGCGATGAGCGCACTGGCGACTGACGTGCGCGCGACGACGGCGCAGCTGAGCTCGGTGCTCTCGCGGCTTGAGGGCACGGACGGCTCGGCGGGTCTGCTCATGAACGATCCGGGCCTGTATCGCGACACGCGTGCTCTGCTGACTCGTTTGGACTCGCTGACGGCAGACTTCCAGCGCAACCCGCGCAAGTACATCAAGCTGTCGATCTTCTAGCTCGCGTTTCGGCCGGGTTACTGCGGTCGCGCGAATCGGTCGGGCGTGGAGCCAGGTCTTGGGGCCTACGCCTTAAACGCTTCGAGCCTCGCCGCAACGGCGCGGCGAGTCTCTCGCTACGGCGTGGGCCCCTGCGCCCTTGTCTCCACGCCCTCCCTCAGCTTTACGCCTGCTCACCTCGGCCCAAGTACGGCTGACGACTGCGCTACGTCAGGTGGCGGCGGCCGCTTGCACCGCGGCGGGCTCGGCGCCGGCGCGACCTCTGCGCGAGCCGCCAACGCCCGCAAAGCCCCCGAGGGAGGCAGCACCGCTGCCATAGCGAGCCGTCGCGCGTAGCGAGAGACTCGCGGCGCGTTTGCCGCGAGGCTCGAAGCGTGTAAGCGCGTCGGCGAGCGGAGGCGTGGTGCTGCCGACCGACCTAACGGAACGAAGCAAAAGCAAACCGCCCCGGCAGCCAGATCGGCTACCGGGGCGGCTCGTCCTACGAACTGCTGTGGACTCAGTTGAACGTGTAGCGGAGTCCGAGCTGCATGCGCCACACATCGTTCGTGCCTGTGGACTTCTGGAACGTACGGCTCATCAGCTGACCGTTAATCACACGCATCGTGTAGCGCGGCTGACCGGCCCGCGGGTCCGGCGCCACTGTCGGCGCGACCGGGATGAGCGGCGAGCTGCTCACCGCGAACTGGCCGCGGCCCCAATCACTGTTGAACATGTTCGTGAAGTTCAGCACGTCAAACCGAATCTGCAGGGAGTTACGCTTCCCAGCGAACATCTGGCTGACGTCCTGAGAGACGCTGATGTCCATACGCGTCACGTTCGGAAGCACCAAGCCACCGCGCATGGCGTACTGCCCACGACGGGTGCGGAGGTGCGGATCCTGCGCGACGTACGCTTCCATCGCGGCCTGCTGCTGCGCGGCCGTGAACGGCGTTGCACCAGCAATCGGTGCGAAGTTCCAGTCAGCCGAATTGGCCTGGACGTAAATCAGGTCGTTCGAGGTGCCGCCGTCGCCGTTCATGTCGCCGGAGAAGACGTAGCTCGTCGTGCCCGTGGTGAAGTTCTCGAGGAATGCCGACATGGTCGTGTTGCCCCAGCCGAACCAATCGCGGGTGTAGCTCGAGACGAGGAACGAGCGACGGCCTTGGTAGCCCGCCGCGTTACCGATGCCCGGGTTGTTCGGGTCGCCGGGGTGCTGATTGTTGTTCCACGAGCCGAACGCGATTGAGCCGGCGTCCACCGTGTTCGTGGCGGTGCCGTAGGCCGTGGCGACCTTCGTATAGAAACCATTGCGGAAGGCGCGCTCGAGCGAGAGTGCGGCGTTGTACGTCTCGCCGACATTCTGATTCTTGAGCACCACTGCGCTGGTGACGCGGCAATTCAGGCGGTTGGTCTGAGTGCCGGTGAACTCTGCCGGGAGCGGGCCTGCGCCGTCAGGATCGACGGTGGGGCACTTGTCTGATACCCAACGTGGGCGATTGTCGTTGCCCGTGAAGGCAGCGTCAGCCTGCGGCAAGTTGGCATTGATATAGTACACGCCATTCACGTCCTTGCCCCAGAGGAACTCGACGGTTGCAAGCCAGCCGTTCTCGAACCGGTGGTCGAGGGCCATGTTGGAGCGCCACACCTGCGGGAACTTGAAGTCCTTGTCCGTCAGTGCGAGCTCATACGAAGCTGCCGGAGCGCCGGTGACCGTCGCCGGCTTGTAGTGATCCGGGTTCGGGTGGAACGGACGGCTCGTCAGCTCCGTACCGCCCGGTCCGTCATCCTGAATGAAGCCGGTCATGATGCCGTTGTTGCCGATCTGGTTGGACATCCACACGTAAGCCGGACGACCGGTGAAGATGCCGGTTCCGCCGCGCAGGATCGTGCGGCCGTTGCCGCGGGCGTCCCAGTTA
>JAYUWY010000470.1:0-5151 GCA_043753285.1 Gemmatimonas sp.
ATCGCCGTCTTGCCGCACGACGCTGAATTGCCCGCGCACGGCGTCGCCGGTGAGCGCGTGCTGCACATGATCCTTGAGCACATCGTGTTCGGCGTGCGACACGAGCTCTTCGATTCGCGCGCCGCGCAACGTGCGCTTCGCTGTGAAGAGCTGCGCTGCAGCCTCGTTGGCGTACTCCACCAATCCACCGACGCCGGTGACGAGAATGGCGTCGGATGAAGTCTGAAGGACGAGGCGATGCTGTTCGGCGAGAGAGGTAAGACGCTCACGCTCGCGCCACAGCTCCTCGAGCACCGCAGCTTGCGGCGCGGGAAGCTCTGCGAGCAGCGCGCGAAGTCGCGGCTCTAGCGAACTATCGGGGGCAAGGCCCGCGAGCGAAGTGTCCTGCATCATCCAGCTGAAAAGTTACGGCGCGGGACGATAAACCGCGCGGCGTGTGGCGCGACGGTCGCCTCGAGTATCGGTGCGGCCAGCAACTCGCCGTCGGCCTGGGCCGCGACCCCCGCCGGGGCCTCGATGCGCAGCGACTTTGCGCGCACAAAGAGCATTTGCGGATGAGGACGGAAATCGCGCCTAAGCATCCGCCACGCCAAGCCCACCCCGTCCACTAATCCGCGCGGTGAGAGGACGCACAGATCGAGCCATCCGTCGTCGGGTGTCACGCCGGGACCAAGTCCGAACTGTCCACCCATCACCGCACCAACATTCGCCACCATCGCGAGACTGGCCTCGCGTTCAAACGTCTGCCCATCCGCCGTAACGCGCACCGTGAACGGACGCATGCCAGGCAAAGCGCGCGCAGCACTCCACACGTAAGCACCCACACCAAACCGACGCTTAGACTCTTTGCTCGCACGCGCAATCATCTCGGCGTCCACGCCCACGCCTGCGGTGAGCGCGAAGTAGCGACCATCGGAGAGTTTGCCGAGATCCATCGTTTGCACTGTGCCGTCAGCGAAGCTGCGAACGGCGCGTGAGACATTGAGGGGAATTCCCCAGTGGCGTGCGAGCTGATTGCCTGTACCACCAGGGAGAACTCCCACCGCGCCGCGACGACCGACGAGCGCGCCAACGACTTCCATCACCGTGCCATCGCCGCCGAGCACGAGCACATCATCGTCACCGGCTTCGTCGCGGGCCAACTGTGCGGCATGACCGGCCGCAGTCGTACGCCGCACGCGCGGCTCGATGCTGTTGCGACGGCACGCGGCGATGGCTTCCGCCTCAGCGGAGCGACCACCGCGCGCGGCGGGGTTCACGATCATCAGCACGTCGCGCACTAGAACCGCCAGGCGCGGAAAATATCAATACCAAACTGGCGCGGCGTCGGCACAAAGCCTCGCGCGGAGTTTGTCGCATCAGACGCGCAGATCATCGCACTCGTTGGCGGCTCCACACCGAACGATGCCGTGAGCCCGCGACCGAGCAGGTAGTCGAACTTGATGCCCAGCGCGTCGCCGAGTGACAGCGCGCTGCTTCCACCATTCTGCGAGACGAGTTGTCCCACGCCGCACAGTCCCGCATCGAGGCGCACGAATGCGCGATCGCCCACTTGCTTGGCGCAGTTGAAGCGCGAGCCCGAGAGAATGCTGCCGCCCACGTCGCGCACGCCGCCACCGTACGCATCGAGTCCAGCCGTTGTGAGCTGCGCATCGTCGCAGAGTCCGCCAGCGACTTTGCCGCCGAGCACTGAGCCCAGCGAACCCAGCACCACGCGATACGCGGTGGACGTCACGCTACCTTCGCGCGCAATCTCGTAGCTCGGACCACCGGTCACGAGATACGAAATGAGGTCAGAGTTGGTGACGCGCAACGAGTCGGGCGTAGAAAGTTCTGCTGTGGGCTGACGCAGTGTGCCACCCAGGTGCACACGCACGCGCACGTCGGGACGCACGCCTTGCTCACTGTACTGACGCACCGTGTGGAGCGCGTTGATGTTGAGCGCGGGGTTGAGATCGGGGTCGCCAAAGAAACGCAGCTCACCCTGCTCTACCGTAAACGTGCGCTGCACGGGGCCGAGATTGAGTCGGTATGTGCCGCGTACTGTTTGCAGCGGCCCAGTGATGGCGAGCTGGACTTGTCCCGTGTTTGGTCCGCGCGTGATACGACCGCGCGTCACACTCACCGAGCCACCGAGATTGATGTTGGCTTCGGACGACCGAATCCACACATCGCGCCCCATCGTGATGGGGAAGTTCACGATGTTGAGATTCTCGATAAACGCCGGCGGTGCTTTGGACGACGCGTTCGCGTCAATCAAGACGAGCGTGTCGAGCGCACCAAAGCGATCAGGGCCTTCGAGCGAGATGACGTCCTTGGTGGCGAGCTCAGGAATTCCGATGATCGCTCGATCGGCGGTGAGCGCACCGGTGAGCGTGGCACCGCGCAGCGCGCCAACGAGTCGCAACTCGCCAGAGAGATCGATGTCTGCAACGCTCGGTTTCGCAAACACATTGAACTCTCGGCTATTGAATCGCAGATCCATGCGCGGATTCTCTCGATTGCCCAGCGCCACCCAGCCCGTGATGGACGCGCGGCCCGCGCGACCATCACCTTGTGCAGCGGAGGTTGCCGAGAGCGTCCGCACCGCGATTGAGTCACCCAAGAATCCAATGTCCGCCTCGAGCGCGCCCCAGCGCACACCACCGAGTGCTGCGGGCGCGAGCGATCCATTGCGCACGCGTAGCGAGCCATCAGCGCGCGGCGTGGCCCAGGTGCCGCTTAGGTCGAGGCCAATTTGCATAGCACCGCGAGTCGATCCCACATCACGCGTCAGCGTCTCGAACACCGAGAGTCCGAGCGAGTCCGAGTGAATGCGTCCGCGCACGGGACCGTCGGCCACCATGCCAATGCCTTGCCCGTTGAGATCAAGACGCAACGGCAATGCAACATCTGCGGTGAGTGACGGCGTAGCGGTGGAACCGAGCGTGATGTGTAGATCCGCGCGATCACTCACGGCTTCGATATTGCCAACGAGAGTGTCGAGGCGCACGCCAGCGATGACGCCGCCGCGCAATTGCATCTCACCGTCAAACGCCGGCGCCGCGCGCGTGCCACTGAATCCCGCATTGGCATCAATGCGGCCAGCGCGCATGTTGGTGCGCTGCAGAATCTCACCGATGTCTGCCATCGGCACGTCGCGTCCGGTCAACTGCAAATCCAGCAATCCCTCGGACGGGAGCCCGCCGCTGAACGAAAGACGCGACGTACCGCTCGCCGCCAAGGTCATGGTGTCGAGGCGAAAGCCTCCTGCCGCGGCGCGCAACATCGCGGGCGCTTGCAACTGCCACGCGTGCAGCGCGGTTTGCAAACGGAGCGAGTCTGCGCGCACGAGCGTGGAGTCGCCGCTGAATGCGAGTGTACCGCCAAACGCGAGCTGGGTCGCCGCGCCTCCGACGGCCAACACTTGTAGTCCCGTCGGCTCTGCGCCAGCAAGCGCTGCTTCGGCGCGCAGCGTGCGCAGTCCGAGGCCGCCGATGGTCAGCGTATCGCCAGTCACGACGACGCGGCCCATTGGCGCCGATGGTAACTGGGTGAGCTTGGCCTCGGCGACCATCAGCCCGGCGGTGTTGCCAGCGTAGCGCGCGTTGGTTGCTGTCGCGGTCGCATCTACGGCGAAATCGCGCGCCCAACCGTGAATGCGGGCATCGAGGATTGCGGCGCCGGTGAGCGAGTCATCAGCGGGGCGATGCAGCAGCGCGCGCAATCCACCGAGCGAATCCATACGCGCGCGCAGAATCACGGTGTCGCTGATTCCTTCCACAAGTCCCAACGAACCAGTGGCGGCAACGTCAACGGCGGACGTCTCCAGGGCGAGTGTGTCGAGCCGGGCGCGTCCGTCTCCAAACGTCGCTTTCGCGGTGCCTGCAAAAATGCGCACGCCATTCAGCGACGAGCGCGCGATGTCGATGTCGAGGTTGCCGAGGAGGTCTTCGAGTTTCTCAAAACCGATATCGGCAACAGTGCGCGAGTTGAGTTCGCCTTGTGGTACGCTCGGATTGTCGAAGAGCGCGCGCGGGTTGAGCGCGAACGTTTCGAGCGAGCCCACGACGCGATAGTTGGGCAACGCGTTGTCGAGCCGCACGTCGGTGCGGAATCGACCTGCCGGGCCCGAGAGCTCCGTAGCGAGCGTGAGATCGTCGGATGTTCCGGCGGTGCGCAGCGGTCCAGCGTACTCGCCGCGCAGCGGCAATTCTGGGAATGAACGCGCGAGCGCTGTGAAGGAGAGCGGCAGTGCTTCGCCGTCGATATCCCAGCGCAGCGGCGACACGTCATCCCAACTGACGCGCACGCGCCCGCGAATGCGCGACTCCGGCGAGTCGCCGTCGCGATGCGTGAGGTCGGCGTTGCTGAGTCTCAAGTCTCCCCACACGGAATCGACGCGCATGCTACCCGCAATGATGCCGTTGAGCTTTGGCAATGTGGGCTCAAGCGCCTGCGCAGTGCGCATGTCGAACTCATCGATCGTGAGTTCGAGTCCCGAGAACACCGGATACGCGGGCACGGAGATATCGATCATGCCGCGCGCGCGAATTCTCGCCGTGGCACCAGGCACGTTGGAATCGTGAAACGTGGCGGTGGCGTCGTCAATCACGAACGCAGAGAGCGGCCCACCCGGACCACGCACGCGGCCCACGATGCGACCGCGCAACGGAAGCGGAAGCGGCCCCTTGTTGAATCGCGTGATGAGAGCGTCAGACAGCGGCGCGAGTTCGATGTCCACGTTGCGCAACGCAACGTCAGGCCCCTTCACACCCCATGTCATGCCGCCGCGCAAGCGTGACGAATGCGTAGCGACATCCATTTGCGTGATGACGTACTCCATCAACTCGGGATCGCGCGCCGTGTTGCGAATGTCGAGTCGCATCCGTCCGCCGCCTTCGGTGGGAATGGACGGATTGATCCACGCCACGTCAGCGAGCGCCATCGAGTCCGTCTCTACGCGGAACGCAAAGCGCGCGCGCTGATTCGGCGCCCACGTCACACGACCGACTGCACTGCCCACTGTGCCTGGCAGCGAGAAGCGTTCGAGATTTGCGCGCAGCGTGTCCCGCTGGATTTCCAGACTCCCCCTCACGTTGCGAAACGCGAATGGCGGATCGGATTCATCCACATCGAGTCGGGCGATGGCGACGTGAATGCCCGACGAGT
>JAYUWY010000471.1:0-2607 GCA_043753285.1 Gemmatimonas sp.
GGGCGTGCCCATAAGTTTCACTTTGGGGACGTAAGACGGAAGAGGGAAGGTGCCCTGCCCCTTCACGCCGTCATCGCGTCCAGATTACCACAGCACCGCAGCCGTCAAAGTCATTGTACTGCGGCGGTGCGCTATTGGCGGTGTACATCTCCACGCGCTTCGCCATGCTGAGATAGGCGTTCTCTTCATCCGCCCCAATGCCTTTGGCTTCGTATCCGTCGATGAAGAAGCGCGGGCGACAGAAGCCGCTGCCGCGCCGCATCATCAGCATCGGACCGGCTCGTGTTTGCTGCGCGGCCGCGCGCGGCACCATCGCCGCGATGTTTGTCGCGTTGGGGCTCCCCAATCCTTTGATGGCCGCGTCATCGATGAAATAGCCGAGCCCCCTGGCTTTGCGCACCTCAAACTGCGCCTGCGATTCCGACATCGTCCCAGTGATGGTCATCGCTTCGAGTTCGGCGGAAAGCTTCTCCATCGTGATGTCATCGAGGGGGACTTCGGCGTCGTACGGATCGACGACGCTCAGCAGCGGTGTGTAGCCGAGCGCGCGCACCACAAGTTGGCCTGTGCGGCGCGGCACGGCGCTGAGCTCGAATCGTCCGTCGGCGTCAGTGCGCACTGGTGCCGCGGAGTCACCGGCCACGAGCACGGTGGCGTTTGCAATCGCGTTGCCGCTCTCGGTCACGATGCGACCAGTGAGCCGAGTCTGCGCGCCGGATGCACCGACAATGAGATCACGTCGATTGAGCGTGGAAGCGCTCTTCATCACCACTTCACCGCTGGCCACACCGTCCGCGCCAAGCGCGCGAAGACTGAATTCCGCACCGACCGGAACACCGCAGAGCACGTAGCTGCCCGATGCGTTTGTGGTATCCACCGCGGCCATCGTACCAGAAGCCACTTGCGTGCCCTGCACGACGATTTCCAGCCAGCGCGCATACACGCCGACGCCCGTTGCAGGCGCGCCATCCGCGCCGCGCAGATCGCCGATTAAAATGCCCTGCTCCGCGCCGAGCACTTCACCGCACGCCGCCCGCTGAATCGTGGCGCTTGAGGGCGTGGAGAGTATCACGGACTCGGTGAGTCCGTCGCGCACACGCACCTGCCGCTGAATAGCTGGCAAGCCCAGTGAGTCCAACCACGGCGCCCAGTACGCGATGGTGTATTGCCCCTCGGGCACATCGGCAAACACGAACTCACCGCCGCGCTCGGTCATCACCTTGCGGCTCGCGCCCATCAACACCACCTCAGCGCCGACCACTGGTCCGCCAGTGCGCAACGAGTCGACGAGCGTTCCTCGGATTGTGCCCTGCGCCTCGCCAGCCTGCGGCGTCGCCAGAAACGCGCACGTACCTACTGCGAGTGCAAGCCAACGGTTCACCACCGACATTCGATCTCCAGTTCGCGAGTCTTGGGCAGGCTTACTTGGACGGCTGGGCTATTAGACACCAAAATCGTGCCAACGTTACCCAAAACCCTTACCCCGCGTAACGCCTGCAGGTGACGGCCTAGGCTCTCTTAATCTGGGTCAAACGCTCTTTGGCTAGGCGGCGGCCGGTCGGCGTGGCAGCCAAGCCCCCACCGGCTGTCTCCCGGTAGCGCACGTCCATCTCGCGGCCAATCTCACCCATCGTGTCGATGACTTCGTCGGCCGGAATGGCGAATTCGATTCCGGCGAGCGCCATCTCGATGGCGGCCATGGCGATGGCGGCACCGGTGGCGTTGCGAAACACGCACGGCAACTCGACGAGACCGCCGAGTGGATCGCAGACGAGTCCAAGCGTGCCCTGCTGCGCGAGCGCGACTGCAAATCCGACTTGCTTGGGAGAACCGCCGAGCAACTCAGTGGCCGCGCCGGCCGCCATGCCTGCAGCCGCGCCAGTCTCTGCCTGGCAACCGCCTTCAGCGCCTGACAACGACGCGCGATGCGCGACGACGGCGCCGATCAAGCCGGCGGTTGCGAGCGCATCAATCAACTGCGCGTCCGTGAACTTGTGCTTCGATGCGAGTCCAAGAAGCACGCCAGGCAACACGCCCGCACCGCCAGCAGTCGGCGCCGCGACGATGACACCCATGGCCGCGTTCACTTCCTGCACGGCGAGCGCGCGCATCAACACTTCGCGAAACACAGTGCCAGAGAGTGGACCCTGCGGTCCGTTGCGCAGCTTTGCGGCGTCGCCGCCTACGAGGCCGGATGCAGAACGCATGTCGCCCGTGAGGCCCTGCTCAATAGCGCCACGCATTACGGCGAGTGCGCGACCCAGTGCTTCGCGAATGTCTTCAATTGTGCGGCCTTGATCGCGTGCTTCGATTTCCAACACGACCTGCGCGAGCGACTTCTGCTGACGCTCTGCGTCGCTGATGGCTTCGGCGAGTGAGTGATACATCAGCCACCAACCTTATCGATGCGATGGGCCCACTTCACGAATGAGAGCTTCTTCACTTCTTCGCCCACGGAGTCGTCGGGACGTTCGTCCACTTCGATGACCATGAATGCGTCGCCGCCGCGATGCTTTCGCGTGAGACGCAGCGTGGCAATGTTCACGCCGGTATCGCTGAGCATTCCAGAAATCTTCGCGACGCTGCCCTTCACGTCTTCAGCGACGA
>JAYUWY010000472.1:0-2606 GCA_043753285.1 Gemmatimonas sp.
TGCGCTGCGCGATGCTCTTCGCCAAACACGCGCGCCATCGTCTGCCCCACGGCCTCGCCAATGGCCAGCGATTCGCGCGCAAGCATCGTGGTCTGATTCGCCACGCCCACGCGCAGCAGATGCTTGTCGGGATCAAAGTGCGGGCTCGCGGCATGCGCGTACTTCGTCATGAACGCGTCGCGCCCACCCGGGAACGTGCCAGCGATGTACGCCATCACATCCTGAGCCTGCGACATGTCGCGCACCACGATGTACGTGCCGCCTGGATACTTCTCTACTTGCGACGCCGTCGCGCGCGTCTCCTCGTGGTAGTACTTGCCGTGAATCAAACAAGTAAAGCTGTCCTTGGCGTACACCTCAACGCGCTTCCACACGTTGAGCACAGAGCCACACGTGGTGTCCACCATCACGCAGCCCTTCGCGCGAAGCGTCTCGAAGTCGTGAATCGTCACGCCAAACGCGGGCAGAATCACCACGTCCGCGGGTTCAACGGCCGTGTAATCAAAGCCCTTGTCGCTGGGCTGCAGGAACACGATGCCCATTTCCTTGAGCTTCGCGTTCACGTGCGGGTTGTGGATAATCTCGCCCGCGAGGTAGATCTTCTTGTCGGGGAACTTGAGTCGCGTCTGGTACGCGTACTCCACCGCACGCTCCACGCCGTAGCAGAACCCAAACTCCTTGGCGAGCCGGATGGTCACGTCCCCGGCCGCGAGCGTGTACTCGTGCGCGAGGAGGAGGTCCACCAAATGGCCGTCGTAGTCGGCCGTCAGGGTGTTCTGAACCTCGGCCTTCAGCCCGAAACCCTTCCGGACGTATGTGGAGTCTGCAGACATAGCGGAAATCTAGCGGAAATCGTACGTTGGCGCCCTATGGCCGAGCACTACGATCTGTGTGTTATCGGGAGCGGACCGGCGGGCGAGAAGGGGGCAGCCCAGGCTGCCTACTTTGGGAAGTCGGTCTGCCTGATTGAACGCGCACCCAAGCCAGGTGGTGCCGCGGTCAACACGGGAACTATTCCCTCCAAGACTCTGCGCGAGACGGCGCTCTACATGAGCGGCCTGCGCCAGCGCGGCCTCTACGGCGTGGACTACCGCGTGAAGACCGACATCAGCATCGGCGACTTCATGCACCGCGAACGAGCGGTGGTGGAATCGGCGTGGCAGATGATTGATGCCAATCTTGAGAAGCACGAAGTGACGAAGGTGCAGGGCGCCGCGCGCTTTGTGGACGCCCACACCGTAGAAGTCGACCGATTTGGGCAAACCGCGCGCCGCATCTCCGCAGATGTGTTTTTGCTCGCCACGGGGTCGCGCCCGTCGCATCCGCCAGACATCCCGTTCGATGGCCGCGTCGTCGTGGACAGCGATGACGTTCTCACGCTCACGCAGATTCCCAGCCGGCTCGTCGTCATTGGCGGCGGCGTCATCGGCTGTGAGTACGCGAGCATCTTCGGCGCACTCGGCGTGCGGGTCACCCTGATCAACTCGCGCGAACGCCTGTTGATGCAACTCGATACCGATTTGTCAGACGCTTTGCGCGTGGAGCTCACGCGGCGGCTTGGCATTCAGGTTGTGCTCGATTCCGCCGTGACGAGCGTGACGGTTGTGGATGATCTCGCCACAGTAACGCTGGGCGATGGACGCGAAATTGCCGCCGACTGCGTGCTCTACTGCGCCGGGCGCGAAGGCAATGTGGAGTCACTACACCTCGATGCTGCTGGCGTGAAAACGAATCAGCGCGGCTTTGTGAGTGTGGACTCAGCGTACCGCTCGAATGTGTCGCACATCTTCGCCGCGGGCGATCTCGTGGGCTTCCCCGCGCTCGCAGCTACGGCGATGGAGCAAGCGCGCGTCGCCATGTGCCACGCGTTTGATCTCAAGTACAAACTGTCGATGAGCGCCGTGTTGCCCTACGGCGTGTGGACCGTTCCCGAGATTGCGACCGTGGGAATGGGCGAGGACGAAGCACGCGCCAAGAGCATTCCCGTAGAGATTGGCAAAGCGTCGTTCCGCGGGAATCCGCGCGGCCAAATCATCGGCGACACGGAAGGCTTCGTGAAGCTCGTGTTTCACGCGGACAGCAAACTGTTGATTGGTGCGAGCGTCGTCGGCGAAGGCGCCTGCGAATTGATTCACGTGCCCGCGTCAGTGATTCACTTCAATGGCACGCTCGAGTATTTCATCGAGGCCGTCTTTAACTATCCCACGCTCAGCGACGCATTTAAGTACGCGGCGTACGACGGACTCCAGCGCCTCCAGAAGCGCGTCTCGCGCGCGATGGAGTCCAACGCGTCGCCTAGCCGTGAATCAGATACGGCGTGAGCGTTTCCCGTAACCAATCGGGAATGGGACGCTTTTCGATGGTTTCTTTCACCACGTTCACTACTGTGAGCGTCGCACTCGCGCGATGTGCGTGCGTCTGGGCGTTGTAGACCTCATAGCGAAACGTCAGCGACGTGTTGCCAATCTTCGCGACGCCCACCTGCACTTCGAGCAGCTCGTCCATCTGCGCCGGCGAGTGAAACTCCACTTGGAATGCTTTGCGTGGAATCTGCACGCCGCGGTCCACGCGTAGCGTCTCAAACGGCAGTCCGGCAGCGCGCATCA
>JAYUWY010000473.1:0-5129 GCA_043753285.1 Gemmatimonas sp.
CAATGACCTTCTGGTCGAAGTCGTCGCCGCCCAGGTGCGTGTCGCCGTTGGTCGACTTCACTTCAAACTGACGCGTGCCGTCCACTTCATAGAGCTCAAGGATCGAGATGTCATACGTACCGCCGCCCAAGTCGAACACGGCAACCTTCTCGTCCTTCTTCTTGTTCTTGTCGAGACCGTAGGCGAGCGCGGCAGCCGTCGGCTCATTCACGATGCGCAGCACTTCGAGGCCTGCGATCTTGCCAGCGTCCTTCGTGGCCTGGCGCTGCGCGTCATTGAAGTACGCCGGCACCGTCACCACAGCCTTCGTGACGCTGTGGCCGAGATAGTCTTCGGCGGTCTGCTTCATCTTCTGCAGGATCATCGCCGAAATCTCGGGCGGCGTGAACGTCTTGCCCTGAACTTCGACGGAAGCGAGGTCGTTTTGGCCGCGGACAATCTTGTACGGGACGCGGGCCGTCTCGGCCAGCGTCTCCGACATCTTCGCGCCCATGAAGCGCTTGATTGAAAAGACCGTGTTCTGCGGGTTCGTGACCGCCTGACGCTTGGCGATTTGGCCAACGAGGCGCTCGCCGTCCTTGCTGAAGCCAACGACCGACGGGGTTGTGCGCCCACCCTCGGCGTTGGGGATGACGACGGGGTCGCCGCCCTCCATCACCGCCACGACCGAGTTGGTCGTGCCTAGGTCGATGCCAATAACCTTGTCTGCCATTTGTTCCTCGAAGGGATATCTTTTCAAAGGTTGCTGCCCGTAGAGTTCAGTGACGGGCAGGGTTACGTCGATATAGACGGCAAGGGCTGGGCCAGAGATTCACGCCATTTTGGCAATATGATTCCAATCAGCGACGACAATCCGACCGTTCGTGTGCCAGTCATGACCATCCTGCTCCTAGCAGCGATGGGCTCGGCTTGGGTCATTGTCCAAGGCGCCGGATTCACGCACGAGACGCTCGCGATGAGCGTGTGCAATCTCGGATTGGTGCCGGCCGAGCTCACGGGTGCCGCGCCGCCCGGGACAAGCATCCCGATCACTCGCACTTTGCTCTGCGTGGTGGACACCGAGTGGACCAATTGGCTGAGTCCAATCACGTCCATGTTTTTGCACGGGAGCTGGGCGCATTTGCTGGGCAATGCGCTGTTCCTGTGGGTCTTCGGGAATAACGTCGAGGACGTGATGGGCCGCGGCCGATTCCTGCTGTTTTACCTGCTGTGCGGGATTGCAGCGGCAGCGGTGCACACGCTGGTCTCACCGGCGTCTGCGGTGCCGACCGTGGGAGCCTCAGGCGCGATTTCGGGGGCGATGGGCGCGTACCTCGTGCTGTTTCCCCGCGTGCGCGTGAGAATGCTGTTCATCTTCGTGATTTTCTTCCGCATCATTCCGCTGCCCGCCTGGGTGGTGCTCATCTGGTGGTTTGGCATCCAGATGCTGTTGGGGCTGATGGATCTTTCCACGATGCCCTCGGGAGGCGGCGTGGCCGTGTGGGCGCACGTTGGAGGGTTCGTGGCGGGAGCACTGCTCGTGCGCCCGTTCGTGCGGTCCGATTTCCTCACGCGCAGGCGGGCTATGTTGTTGCAGCACGGGCTTTTGGCCCACGATTCCTAGGTCCTCCGTAACAGTTCTGTTACAAGGAGACCTATATAGTTTGCCCCTCCCCCCGTGCGTCGCGTAGCTTTCTGTCGCACCAGATGACACTGCGTTTCACCATCTACCGCCAACTGCGGACCCCACTGTGAGATTCCTGCCGAAGGATGAAGGCTTTTTCGGCCTCTTTGATCAGCTCTCGGCGCGCCTGACTTCCTCGGCCGCCCTCCTCCGCGAACTTTTCCAGCATCCAGAGCGCCTCGACGAGCTCGTGGGCAAGATCAAGCAAGAAGAGCATGCTGCCGACACCGTTACATACGAGATCATGCAGCGCATTGACCGCTCGTTCGTGACGCCGCTCGACCGCGAAGACATTCACATGCTCGCGAATCGTTTGGACAACGTCGTGGACTTGATGGACGGCACGGCACGTCGCGCGACGATGTTCCACATCACCGAGCGCCGGCAGCCAGCAATCGAAATGATGGACACGCTGGTTGAGACCTGCGCCGTGCTCGCGCAGGGTGTGAAGGAAATCCGCAATCCGCCCGCGGTGCACAAGGCTGCGCGCGCTGTGAAGGTGCTCGAGGAGAAGGCTGACGCACAGTACGCCAAGGCGGTCAGTGACTTGTTCGCCGGCTCGCCCGATGCGCTCGAAGTGATCAAGTGGAAGGAGATCTACGACAATCTTGAGCACGCTGTGGATGAGTGCGAGGACGTCGCGAACGTGCTCGAGAGCATCTCCCTCAAGAACTCCTGAGCGTTTAAGTGGTTTGGTATATCCTCGCCATCGTCGGAGTGGCGTTCATCTTCGACTACATCAACGGCTTCCACGACTCCGCGAATTCCATCGCGACGATCGTGGGAACGCGGGTGCTCTCTCCGTTCACGGCCGTCGCTTGGGCGGCCACGTTCAACTTCCTCGCGCTGTTCTTGTTTGACACCGAGGTCGCGAAGACCATCGGTAAGGGGATGATTGACCTCGCCGTGGTGAACCCCGATGTCATTCTCGCGGGTTTGCTCGGCGCCATCACGTGGAATCTCATCACTTGGTGGTACGGCATTCCGTCCAGCTCGTCGCACGCGCTGATCGGCGGCTACGCGGGTGCAGCCGTCACGAAGGCGGGCTTCGTCGCGATTCTCGCCAGCGGTTGGGTGAAGACCATCATCTTCATCGTCGTCTCGCCGATGGTCGGCATGGCGGCCGGCTGGGCGCTGATGGTGGCCACGAGTTGGATCTTCCGCAATCAACGACCAGCGAAGCTCGATCCGTTGTTCCGCGGCATGCAGATTACCAGCTCGGCGTTGTTCTCACTCTCTCATGGCGCCAACGATGCACAGAAGACGATGGGTATCATCGTCTCGCTGCTCGTCGCGGGTAATGCGTACTTTGTGGAAGAGACCGGCTTCTTGCGGCACTTCTACTTGGCCGATGGCAATGAGATTCCGTTCTGGATTAAGCTCGGCGCGCATCTCGCCATTGCACTCGGCACGTTGATGGGTGGTTGGCGCATCGTGCACACGCTCGGTTCGCGCGTGACGAAGCTGCGTCCCATTGGCGGCTTCTGCGCAGAGACCGGCGGTGCTACGGCGATTTTCATCGCCACGTACCTCGGCATTCCGGTGTCCACCACGCACACCATCTCTGGCGCCATCGTTGGTGTGGGCGCCACGCATCGTCTGTCGGCCGTGCGTTGGGGTGTGGCAAGCCGCATGATCTGGGCGTGGGTCATCACGATTCCTGCGTCTGCCGCCGTTGCGTCCATCTCGTACCTGATCGTCGCCGGCCTTCGCGGCTAACTGATGAATCCGCTGGTCTCGAAGAACCCGTTGTACTTGAACCGCGAGCTGTCGTGGCTCGAGTTCAATGCGCGGGTTCTGCACGAGGCCGAGGACGAGCGCACGCCGCTGTTGGAGCGCGTGAAGTTCTTGTCGATCTACACGTCGAACTTGGACGAGTTTTACATGGTGCGCGTGGCGGGACTACGCCGGCAGTTGTCTGCTGGCGTTTTGCATGCGGCAGCCGATGGTCTCACGCCAGGCGAACAGTTGGCGCTGATTGACGAGCGCGTGCTCCAGCTGAATGCGCGCGCGAGCACGTTGCTCAAGGAAACGTTGCTTCCCGCGTTGCGAGAGATTGGCGTGCGGTTGCTGTCGCCCGATGAACTCGAGGCAGACGAACGTGCCGTCGTGGGAGATTTCTTCCACGACGCAGTGTTCCCGGTGCTCACACCGCTCGCGGTGGATCCGTCGCATCCGTTTCCGTACATCTCCAATCTCTCGCTCTCGCTCGCCGTTGAGTTGCGGCATCCGGAGCAGGGCGACGTGCGTTTTGCGCGTGTGAAGGTGCCCAAGAGCTTGCCGCGCTGGGTGCCGACGGGACGTCCCAACAGGTTTGTGCCGCTCGAAGAAGTGATCGGCGATCGGCTCGACGCACTGTTTCCGGGCATGGACATTCTCGGACATTGGACGTTTCGCCTCACGCGCTACTCGGACCTTGAGATCACGAGCACCGAAGAACCGGAAGATTTGCTCGCGAGCATTGAGGAGCAGTTGTTTCAGCGGCGCTTCGGTGAAGTCGTGCGCCTTGAAGTCGAAGAAGGCACGCCCGCGCATTTAAAGGAGCTGCTGCTCGACGAGTTGCGCGCGAGCGAAGCGCCAGAAATGGCGCCGCTGTCTGCGCGCGAGATTCACGAGCCGGGTCCGTTCCTTGACGCGTCGGATTTCATGCAGCTCTCGAGTTTGGATTTCCCAGAGCATCGCGATCCGCCGCTCATTCCTGCGGTGCCACCGGAGTTGCGCGACACCACGCGTTCGATCTTCGACGTGGTGCGCGAGAATGAAATTCTTGTGCATCATCCGTTCGATTCGTTCGGCGCGTCGGTCGAGACGTTCATCGAAAGTGCCGCGCGCGACCCGCATGTGCTCGCCATCAAGATGACGCTGTACCGCACCAGCGGTGACGGCGCGATTGTGCAGGCCCTCACCGAGGCTGCGCAGCGCGGCAAGCAGGTGGCCGTGCTCGTGGAACTGCAGGCGCGCTTTGACGAAGTGAACAACATCGCCTGGGCGCGCACGTTGGAATCGTTTGGCGTGCACGTCGTGTATGGTCTGCCAGGGTTGAAGACGCACACCAAGACCGCGCTGGTGGTGCGCAAGGAACCCGATGGCATTCGGCGGTACGTGCACATCGGCACCGGCAACTACAACACGCGCACGGCGCGCACCTACACCGACCTCGGCCTCATCACCTGTGATGAAGCCATCGGTGCGGATATCACGGAGCTGTTTAATTCGCTTACGGGGTACTCGCGCCAGACCGAGTATCGTCGCTTGCTCGTCGCACCGATGAACATGCGCGACCGCGTGATGGGTCTCATTCAGCGCGAAACGCTGCACGCGCGCGCGGGGGAGGGCGGTCGCATCATCGCGAAGATGAACGCGCTCGTGGACTCGCAGATCATTGAGGCGCTCTACGACGCATCGAAGGCTGGCGTGGAGATTGACCTCATCATCCGCGGCATCTGCTGTTTGCGTCCTGGCGTCG
>JAYUWY010000474.1:0-5118 GCA_043753285.1 Gemmatimonas sp.
GTCGTCGTACTCGGTATTGGCGGCTCCGCATTGGGTGCCGTGTGTTTGCGCACTGCCTTGTTGCCGCGCGATTGGAATGCGCGCACGAGTGTACAGCGCGGCGGGCGCGCGCGCTTGCATGTGCTCGACAACGTGGACCCGCGAAGCGTGCAGGGCGTGCTCGAGATTGTGAATCTCAAGCGCACCAAGATTCTTGTGGTCTCCAAGTCGGGAAGCACCGCAGAGACGATGGCGCAGTACTTGGTGGTGAGCGAGCGACTGAAGAGTGCGGGTCTCGCGGCGAAGGATCATTTGGTGTTCATCACGGATCCTGTAAAAGGCGCGTTGCGCGCTGCAGCAAAGCGTGATGGCGTGCCCGCATTCGACGTGCCGGCCAACGTCGGTGGTCGGTTCAGCGTGTTGAGCCCAGTCGGGACGCTTCCTGCCGCTTTGCTCGGACTCGATGTGGACGCGCTCATCGCAGGCGCGGCGGCGATGCGTGACCGTTGTGCTGGCGCAACACTGCGCGAGGATCCCGCACTCGCGTTCGCGGCACTGCAGTGGCGCGCGCACACGGCCGCAGGGCAGGGCGCGCACGTGCTGATGCCGTACAGCGATGCGCTGCGCGACCTCGGCCCGTGGTTCGTGCAGCTGTGGGCAGAATCACTGGGCAAGAAGACGGCAGAGGGCCGTCACGTCGGCCCCACACCGATATCTGCAGTGGGTGCGACGGATCAGCACGCGCAGGTGCAGTTGTTTATGGAAGGCCCGCTCGACAAGACCGTAACGTTCGTTGACGTCGAGTCGCATCCCGACGACCTCGCGATTCCCGTCGGTGACGATGCGCCCGCCGAGCTGAAGTACTTGAAGGGCCGCACCTTCGGCGAGTTGCTCCGTACCGAATGCGCCGCCACCGCAGCTGCCCTCGCACGCGGTGGTCGTCCGAGTATGACGATTCGCGTGTCCACGGTTGATGCGTGGCATTTGGGCGGGCTTTTTATGTTCTTCGAACTCGCGACGATCTACGCGGGGCAGCTGTACGATGTGGACCCGCTCGATCAGCCCGGTGTGGAGCTCGGTAAGCAGCTCACGTACTACCAGTTCGGGCATCCCGATTGGCAGTCCATGAAGCCTGTTTGGGAGTCGCTGCCCAAGTCCGATCCGCGCTGGGTTTTGTAAGGGCAACTGCTTCACCACGAAGGCACGAAGTACTGCAACTGCGGGGGCAACAACCTTGGGAACCACTCCCTTCAGTAGGTCTTGGTCCCTTTCCAAAAAAGGAGAAGTCCGAAGCCATCCGCCACGCGCTGTCGTACTTCGTGCCTTCGTGGTGAAGCAGTTGCAGGAATGCGTTGCCCTCACCGAAGCAAACGGGCAGATTTGAGAGCTATCGGTAACACCAGACTCTCTGACCACTCTCGCGATGTCTTCCGTCCCGACAACTGTCGTGCAGACCCTCAGCGCTGCGGCCACGATTTCTCAGGCCCGCCTCACGCTGACGAACGAAGCTGCACTTGCTGGCCCGATGATGGACGCGCTCGTGCGCCTCGCGGTGTTTGGCGACGCCAACGAACAAGACTGGGCGCGCTGGGCCATTTGGGAGTGCGGCCGCGCGGTCGGCACCTTCTCCGCATCTATTCACGATTTCTACATGGCCCGCGGACGTGGTGATGTACCGCCGGTGACTGTGCCTGCGATGAATGTGCGCGGCGCATCCTACGACACCGCGCGTTCCATTTTCCGCACGGCGGCAAAGCTTAAGGGTGGCGCATTCATTCTCGAGATTGCGCGTTCTGAGATCGCCTACACGGAACAGCGTCCCGCGGAGTACGTGGCGGTGATGCTCGCTGCCGCGTTGCGCGAAGGACATCGCGGCCCCGTGTTTATTCAGGGCGATCACTTTCAGGTGAATGCCAAGAAGTACAAGGTGGACGCCGTCGCCGAAGTTGGCGCCGTGAAGCAGCTCGCCACCGAAGCCATCGCCGCTGGTTTTTACAACATCGACCTCGACACCTCCACGCTCGTTGATCTCGCGCACAGCACGCTCGAGGAGCAGCAGCGGCTCAACTACGAAGTGGGCGTGGCGCTCACGCAACACGTGCGCAGTCTTGAACCCAAGGGTGTGACCATCTCACTCGGTGGTGAGATCGGCGAAGTCGGCACCGAGAACTCCACGGTGGCCGAACTCGTCGCGTTTATGGATGGCTACAATCGCACGCTCGTCGCGACGGCGAAGGGTATGATTGGTTTGAGCAAGATTTCCGTGCAGTCCGGCACGTCGCACGGCGGCGTGGTGTTGGCCGACGGGTCTATCGCGGACGTCGCACTCGACTTCAAGACGCTCGAGGATCTGTCTCTCGCCGCGCGCAAGCAGTACGGGCTTTCCGGGGCGGTGCAGCACGGCGCGTCGACGCTACCAGACAGCGCATTTTTCAATTTCCCGAAGACCGAGACAGCGGAGATTCATCTCGCCACCGGCTTCCAGAACATGCTGTACGATTATCTCCCTGTGCCGTTGCGCGAAGAAATCTACGAGTGGCTCAAGGTGAATGCCGCCGAAGAGCGTAAGGCGGGCGACTCCGACTCACAGTTCTTCTACAAGACGCGCAAGAAGGCGCTCGGTCCGTTCAAGCGGAAGCTCTGGGATTTGCCCGCCGACGTGAAGATGAAGCTGGCATTAGCGTACGATGAGAAATTCACTTTTCTCTTCGAGAACCTCGCCGTGGGTGGAACAGCGGATGCGGTGCGGCGGTACGTGAAAGGACCGGCCATCGAGCGCCCCGCCCCCGGGGCAGGGCCTGCCGTCGAAGCGGCTCCGGATGATCCGGACGCGGGCGAGTAGTCCGCGCGATGAGTTTGTTCGAGAGAATCCCCCACTGAGGACCTGATTAATGAAGAAGATTCTGTCGTTGCTTGCACTGGCCGTGTTCGCCACGGCCTGCGTGTCTAAGAAAGAGTACGACCGTCAGTTGGCGCAGTCTGCTGCGCTGTCGGCTGAAAAGGATTCGCTCCTCTCCGAAGTCGTCGCCACGTCGCGCTTCATCTCGGACGTGAATGGCGAAATCGAGAAGGTGCAGACCAATCAGCCGGTGCAGGCGCGTGACGGCGAGATGGAAACATTGAGCCCGACGGAAGCGCGTGCGCAACTGCTGACCCGCGTGCAGGAACTCACGGCGCGTGTGAAGCTCGCTGAGGATCGCATGGCGCAGAGCCGTCGTCGTATTGCGGCACTGACAGCCGGCAACGAAGACATGACGCGTCGCTTTGATTCCACGGTGGCGTCGTTCCAGGCGCTCGTCGATCAGCAGAAGCAAGAAATCGCCGCGCTCGTTGAGCAGGTGACCTCGCTGACCGCGCAGAACGCGCAGCTCCGTGATCAGAACACGGCTCTGACTGCTGAAGGCGAAGCCCTCCGCGCCGACAAGGATGCGTTGACGACCGAGCAAAACACCGTGTACTGGATTGTCGGCACGCAGGAAGACTTGCTGCGCCGCGGCATCATCGAGCGTCGTGGTGGCATGCTCGGCATTGGCCGCACCACCGTGCTTTCTCGCACACTGAATGCCGAGGAGTTCACAGAGGTCGACCGTCGTGAGTTCCTCGACATCACGCTGCCGGACGCCAACAAGACGTATCGTATGGTGTCGCCCAACGATGTGACCGGCCTCGAAGCGGCGCCGGTGGACAACAAGTTCAAGGGCGCGTACCGCATTGCCAATCCGACGACCTTCTGGCGCACCTCGCGCTTCTTGGTGTTCGTCGAGAACTAGGTGACACCCCGCACGGGGAGGAAGGACAATGACTGACCGAGACGAGCAAGCAGTGGTGATTGAACGTCGTAGTGGCGGTGCGGGTAGCAGCATCGCGCTCTTCCTCCTCGGCGCGGCCGTGGGCGCTGGCGTCGCGTTGCTCTTTGCCCCGCAGTCGGGCGAAGACACGCGCGCGCAGCTCCGGCGTTCGGCGCGGAAGATGCGACGCAAAGCGCGTGATCTGGCAGACACTGGCCGCGATATGGTGGACGATTTGCAACGGCAGGGTCGCACCGCGGTGAAGGACGCCAAGTCCGCGCTCGAAGAACGCCTCGCGCGTCATCGCGAAGCGTCGCACGATGAGGACGACGGCGTCTGATTCACTTGGCGCGGGGGATTTTGCGCCGTGTGGTGCGTGACTTCCTCAATACGAACGTAGGTTTTCTCGCCGGCGGGGTGGCCTTCAACATCCTCCTCGTCGGCGTGCCGTTCGTGCTCATGCTCGCCGCGTTACTCGGTACCATCCTCGGAGAATCGCCCGAGGTGGCCACACACACCGTGCAAGCGGTGATTGATCGCCTCCTGCCGACCGCGTCGGTGGGGGGCTCATTGTTAGATCCCGTATTGGAAGACGTGGAGCGCACCCGTGCCGTGTTTGGTATTGGCGGTGCGCTGGGCTTCTTTTGGTTTTCGGCGCGGTTGTTTGGTTCGCTGCGCAGCGTGATTAAGTCCGTGTTCGCGCACGACAATGATCGCACCGTGATTCACGGCATCCTCTGGGATTTGAGTCTCACGATTATCACCGTGTTCTTGTTGGTGGTGTGGGTGGGACTCACCTCGTTCTTGTCGGTGTCGAGTGGTCGCATTGGCGTGGCGCTCACCGAGTTGGGTGTGCGGCAGGATGTGATGGGGGGCTTGGCACTGTTTGTCGGTCGCGCGATTGCGTTTGCGGTGGTGGTGGCGATATTCGCCGCCCTGTACCGCTGGTTGCCCAAGAAGAAGACGCCGTGGATTCCCACACTCGCCGGCGCCGGGGCGGCCGCGCTGCTGTTTGAGTTCGCGCGCTGGGCCTTCGCAATTTTCATTGCACAGTTTCCACCCACCTCCGTCTACTCCGGCACGCTGGGCGCTTTGGTGATTGTGGTCTTCTGGACTTATTACGCTGCGCTCATCTTTGTTATTGGAGCGCAAGTGGCGTGCGGCACCAAGGAAGAACTCTCCGCTGTGGCCACTGCTGCGTAACTCCGCGTCACGGCTCGCCCCCCGCCATTCGCTCACCCCATGATTGATCTGCGCTCGGATACTGTGACCAAGCCTTCGCCGGGAATGCGCGAGGCGATGGCCAACGCCGAAGTCGGCGACGATGTGCTCGACGGCGACCCCACCGTGC